>JABZGM010000073.1 GCA_015259235.1 Alloprevotella sp.
GGTAAAGGTAAGGGTGACCCCGTAGGTTTTGTGTTCCCCATCACTCCTGGTCGCATCATCTTTGAAATCGAAGGCGTTCCCTTCGAAGTGGCAAAAGAAGCTCTCCGCCTCGCAGCGCAAAAGCTCCCCGTGACCACTAAGTTCATTGTTAGACACGACTACGACAAAAAAGCTTGATTATGAAGATTGCAGAAATTCGTGAACTGAAAAGCAAGGGCGAACTCGCAGAACGCCTTGCAGCTGAGGTTGCAGCCTATGACACTTTGGTGATCAATCACAGCATCTCTCCCCTGGAAAATCCTGCACAGATCAAGACGCTCCGTCGTACCATCGCGCAGATGAAGACTGTGTTGAACGAAAAGTAAATCGGTGACGAACTAAAGGCTATGCTCATGCTATACGTTGCTGCTGCTGATTGTTGAATTGCTGAGAAGTAGGCACGACAACGAATAGACCGTGAACATAGCACTGAAGTTCAAACCAACAAACTATACACAATCCAGAATGGAAAGAAATTTAAGAAAAACTCGTCAGGGTGTTGTTGTGAGCAACAAGATGGACAAAACCATCGTCGTTGCCGCAAAGTTCAAAGAGAAGCACCCTATTTATGGTAAGTTTATCTCCAAGACGAAGAAGTATCACGCTCACGACGAGAAGAACGATTGCAACGTTGGTGATACCGTGCTCATCATGGAAACCCGTCCCTTGAGCAAGACCAAGCGTTGGAGAGTTGTAGAAATCGTAGAAAGAGCTAAGTAATCATGATCCAGACAGAATCTAGATTGACCGTTTGCGACAACAGCGGTGCTCGTGAAGCACTCTGCATTCGCGTTCTCGGCGGTACGAAGCGTCGCTACGCTTCTGTAGGTGATGTGATTGTCGTTTCTGTGAAGAGCGTCATCCCATCCAGCGATATCAAAAAGGGTGCTGTTTCAAAGGCACTGATTGTACGTACGAAGAAAGAAATCCGTCGTCCCGATGGTTCTTACATCCGTTTTGATGATAATGCATGCGTTCTCTTGAACAATGCAGGTGAGTTGAGAGGTAGCCGTATCTTCGGCCCTGTGGCTCGTGAACTTCGTGCAGTAAACATGAAGGTGGTTTCTTTGGCACCTGAAGTACTCTAATCCCACACCAATTAAGACTAACATCTCACATGAGTAAGTTACATATTAAGAAGGGTGACACCGTTTGCGTGCTTGCAGGTAAGGATAAGAACAAGACCGGTAAGGTGGTTCGCGTCCTTGTTGACAAACAACGCGCTATCGTGGAAGGTCTCAATATGGTTCAAAAGAGCCAGAAGCCCAGCGCCCAGAATCCTCAGGGTGGTTTCGTGAAAACGGAAGCTCCCATTCACATTTCCAATTTGAATGTGGTTGACCCTAAGACCGGTAAGCCCACCCGCATCGGTCGTCAGCGCAACGCTGAAGGTAAGCTCGTCCGCATCGCTAAAAAATCAGGAGAGGAGATTTAGTAATGAATACCGCACAACTCAAGAAAGAATATAAGGAGCGCATCGCTCCCGCGTTGATGAAGCAGTTCAACTACTCTTCTTCTATGCAGATTCCAGTCCTCAAGAAGATTGTTATCAACCAAGGTCTTGGTAGTGCTACTGCTGATAAGAAAATTATCGAAGTGGCTATCAACGAACTTACTGCTATCACCGGTCAAAAGGCCGTTGCTACAGTTTCTAAGAAGGACGTTGCAAACTTCAAACTTCGTAAGAAGATGCCTATCGGCGTGATGGTTACTCTCCGTCGTGAGCAAATGTACGAATTCCTCGAAAAGCTCGTTCGTGTGGCTCTCCCACGTATCCGCGACTTCAAGGGTATCGAAAGCAAGTTCGATGGCCGTGGTAACTACACTCTCGGTATCCAAGAACAAATCATCTTCCCTGAAATCAATATCGATTCTATCGATCGTATCTTGGGTATGAACATCACTTTCGTGACTTCTGCTCCCACAGACGAAGAGGGCTACGCTCTCCTCAAGGAATTTGGTCTTCCTTTCAAGAACGCTAATAACAACTAATCAGCGATATGGCAAAAGAATCAATGAAAGCACGCGAAGTGAAGCGTGCCAAAATGGTTGCTAAGTATGCTGCTAAGCGTGCTGCTCTTAAGGAAATCGTTAATCACAGCGATGATCCCCAAGCTGCTTTCGAAGCTGCTCAAAAGCTCCAACGCATTCCTCGCAACGCTAACCCCATCCGTTTGCACAACCGTTGCAAGATCACGGGACGTCCAAAGGGTTATATCCGCCTCTTCGGTCTTTCTCGTATCCAATTCCGCGAGATGGCTTCAGCAGGTCTTATCCCTGGCGTTCGCAAAGCATCTTGGTAAGATGCACTCTCAATTGAGACCAACAAATATTTAACACTGTCGGGAAATTCCCGATAAATTAAACTCTCAATAAATGACTGATCCTATAGCAGACTTTTTGACCCGTCTTCGCAACGCGATCCAAGCTAAGCATCGCGTAGTTGAAGTACCTGCGTCAAACTTGAAGAAGGACATCACTAAGATCCTCTTCGACAAGGGCTATATCCTCAACTACAAGTTTGAGGAAGTAGGGCCTCAAGGCACTATCAAAATCGCTCTTAAGTACAACCCCGCCACTAAGGTGAGCGCAATTAAGAGCCTGAAGCGTGTTTCTACTCCAGGTATGCGTAAGTATACTGGTTATCGTGACATGCCTCGCGTAATCAACGGACTTGGTATTGCTATCATCTCCACGTCCAAAGGTGTTATGACAGACAAGGAAGCTGCTGCCCTCAAGATTGGCGGTGAGGTTCTTTGCTATGTATACTAATAAACAGAAGGAACAAAATGTCTAGAATTGGTAAATTGCCGATTAACATTCCTGCAGGTGTAGAAGCTACCCTGAAGGATAATGTAGTGACCGTTAAAGGTCCGAAGGGTGAACTCTCTCAGGCTGTTGATCCCTCTATCATTGTCACTATCGCAGATGGTCAAATCACCTTCGCTATCGATGAGAACAGCGAAGTGGAACAAAAGCAAAAGCAAGCGTTCCATGGCCTCTACCGCGCCCTCGTCAACAACATGGTTGTTGGTGTGACAGAACAGTACAAGGCCGAAATGGAACTTGTGGGTGTCGGTTATCGTGTAGAGAACAAGGGGAATCTCATTACTTTCGCTCTTGGTTACACTCACCCCATCTTGATTCAGCTTCCTAAGGAAATTTCTGTGGAAACTAAGATGGAGCGTAACAAGAACCCTTATATCTGCCTCACTTCTTGCGACAAGCAGCTTCTTGGCCTCGTATGCGCTAAGATTCGCTCTTTCCGTAAGCCTGAACCTTACAAGGGTAAGGGTATTCTTTACGTCGGTGAACAAATCCGTCGTAAGTCTGGTAAGTCGGCAGGTGCTAAGTAATCTCTAATCACGACACAAGATTATGACAAAAGTAAAAGAAGCAAGACGCGTAAAGATTAAGTATCGCGTTCGCAATAAGATTTCTGGCACGGCTGAACGTCCTCGCATGAGCGTTTTCCGTAGCAACAAGCAAATCTACGTTCAGATCATCAATGATGAAGTAGGCAGCACGCTCGTTGCAGCTTCTTCTCTCGGTCTTGAAGCTTGCCCCAAGAAGGAACAAGCATTCAAGGTGGGTGAAGCAGTAGCCAAGAAGGCTCTTGAAGCAGGTATCACTACTGTAGTTTTTGATCGTAACGGCTACCTCTACCACGGTCGCGTGAAGGAAGTTGCTGAAGGCGCTCGTAATGGTGGACTCAAATTCTAAAGATTATGGCAAACAGAGTAAATGCAAACAATGAAGAATTGAAAGATAGACTCGTTGCTATCAATCGTGTAACCAAGGTTACTAAGGGTGGTCGCACTTTCACTTTCGCTGCTATCGTAGTAGTTGGTGATGGTAAGGGTGTTATCGGTTACGGTCTTGGTAAGGCTGGCGAAGTTACTGCCGCTATTGCTAAGGGCGTTGAAGCTGCCAAGAAGAACCTTGTGAAGGTGCCCATCATCAAAGGTACTGTTCCTCACGAACAAGCTGCTCGCTTCGGCGGTGCTGAGGTGCTTATCCTCCCCGCTTCTGAAGGTACTGGAGTAGTAGCCGGTGGTGCTATGCGCCCCGTGTTCGAAAGTGTAGGTATCACCAACGTTTTGGCTAAGTCTAAGGGTTCTTCTAACCCCCACAACTTGGTAAAGGCTACCATCCAAGCTCTTGGTGAAATGCGTGATGCACGCACTGTGGCTCAACATCGTGGTGTTTCATTGGATAAAGTTTTCAGAGGATAATCACATGGCAAAGATTAAGATTCAGCAAACTCGCAGCCGTATCGGCGCGCCCGTAGATCAAAAGCGTACTCTCGATGCGCTTGGTCTCACTAAGCTCTACCATGTTGTAGAACTCGAAGACAATGCTTGCACTCGCGGTATGATTCGCAAGGTTCACCACTTGGTAACAGTAGTAGAATAATCCAAAACGTAACGACATTATGAAATTACATACTCTCAAACCTGCCAACGGTTCTACCCAAACGCGCAAGCGTATCGGTCGTGGTCCTGGTTCTGGACTCGGTGGTACTTCTACCCGCGGTCATAAGGGTGCCAAGTCTCGTTCTGGTTACAGCAAGAAGATTGGTTTCGAAGGTGGTCAGATGCCTCTCCAACGCCGTCTTCCTAAGTTTGGTTTCAAGAACATCAACCGTGTCGAGTATAAGCCCATCAATCTCAACACCCTCCAAACTCTTGCCGAGGCTAAGAACCTCGAGAAGATCGGTGTTGCAGAGCTTATCGAAGCAGGTTTCATCAACGGTAAGTCACTCGTTAAGGTGCTTGCTAATGGTGAATTGAAGGTTAAGCTCACCGTAGAAGCTCACGCTTTCTCCAAGGCTGCTGTAGCTGCTATCGAAGCAGCAGGCGGTACGGCTGCTCAACTCTAAATAACGAAATTCTAAGAGTCGAATGAAAAAAATAATCGAAACACTCAAGAACATCTGGCGTATTGAGGACTTGCGCGTGCGCATTCTCATCACCATCCTGTTCGTAGCCATCTATCGTTTTGGTTCGACTGTGGTTCTCCCCGGTATCGATTCAAACGCGCTGGCTAATCTGCACAAGCAGACGGAGGGCGGCCTTATGTCGCTTCTTGACATGTTCTCTGGTGGTGCATTCTCTCAAGCTTCAATCTTTGCTTTGGGTATTATGCCCTACATCACAGCTTCGATTGTTATTCAGCTCTTGGCAGTTGCAGTTCCCTATTTCCAAAAGATGCAACGCGAAGGTGAAAGCGGAACGCGCAAGATCAATCAGTACACACGCTTTTTGACCCTTGCCATCCTCACCTTCCAAGCTCCAACTTATCTCATCAACCTCAAGGCGCAGACGCAAGGTAGCGGTGCGTTCTTGATGGGCGATGGGTTGGGATTCATGGTCATGTCGACCATTATCCTCGCAGCAGGCTCTATGTTTGTATTGTGGCTTGGAGAACGCATCACTGACAAAGGCATCGGCAATGGTGTCTCCGTGATCATCATGATTGGTATCATTGCTCGTCTTCCAGTGGCTTTTGTTGAGGAATTCACCTCAGCTCTCTCCGGAGCAGAAGGTGGTGGTCTCATCAAGTTCCTCGCTGAGATTATTGCTCTTGTCTTTGTGATGGCTTTCGCCATTCTTTTGGTAAAAGCGGTACGTAAAGTTCCAGTACAGTACGCTAAACGCATTGAAGGTCGCAAGAATCAGTTTGGTGGTGCGCGTCAGTACATTCCTTTGAAGCTCTTTGCGGCTAACGTGATGCCGATCATCTTTGCTCAGGCCATCATGTTCATCCCAATGATGCTCGTACAGTCGCTGAACGTGCAAAGCCCCATTTTGCAACAATTCCTTCATAACAATAGCGTTCTTTACAACGTAGTGTTCGTATTGCTCATTGTAGCATTCACCTACTTCTATACGGCGATCACAATGAATCCCGTACAGATGGCAGAAGATATGAAGCGTAACAACGGTTTCATTCCAGGTATCAAGCCTGGTAAAGATACTGCTGATTACATTGACAACGTGATGTCACACCTCACATTGCCAGGTTCACTCTTCATCGCTGCAATTGCTATTCTCCCTGTCTTCGCTCAAATGAAGCCATTCGGAGTGCACCAGGCATTTGCACACTTCTTCGGAGGTACGTCGTTGCTCATTCTTGTCGGTGTTGTGTTGGATACCATCCAGCAAATCGACAGCCACATGTCAGTGCGCAACTACGACAGAATGCTCAATGCAGGACACACTCGCAACCGTTCAAACGTATAAGGCACATAGAATCTCGTCAGATGATTTATCTGAAAACTGAAGAAGAAATCGAGTTGCTGCGTGCAGCTAACCAGTTGGTCAGCGCAACACTCGCAGAAATAGCTAAGGTTGTGAAGCCTGGTGTGACGACTCTCGAGTTGGATGCCTTGGCAGAACAATTCATCAGAGACCACGGAGCGATTCCTACTTTCAAAGGTTTCCCCGCAAGTTTCCCTGACACCGATCCATTCCCTGCATCCATTTGTGCTTCGGTCAACGAAGTCGTGGTGCACGGTCTTCCCACGGCAGAGCCGCTCAAAGATGGAGACATCGTTTCTATCGACTGTGGCACTTTCCTCAACGGATTTTGTGGTGACTCCGCCTACACGTTTTGTGTAGGAGAAGTCAGTGATGAGGTGAAACGCCTCTTACGCACCACAAAAGAGAGTCTTTACAAAGGCATCGAAGCTGCCCTCCCCAATCATCGCATCGGTGACATTGGTGCAGCAGTGCAGAGTCATTGTGAAGCAGAAGGATTCGGAGTCGTTCGCGAATTCGTCGGTCACGGCATCGGTCGTGAAATGCACGAAGAACCCTCAATTCCCAACTATGGTAAGCGAGGCACGGGTAAGCAACTCAAAAATGGTCTCTGCATCGCCATCGAACCCATGATTACCTTGGGTAGTCCTGAAATAGGTATGCACCCCGATAAGTGGAGCATCCTTACTCGCGACAGAAGTATGGCAGCGCATTTCGAGCATACCATCGCCATTCACAATGGCAAAGCTGATATTCTTTCTTCGTTTGAAGAAATCGAACGAGTGGAAGGTAACCTCTATTAGAACATCTATGGCTAAACAAACTGCAATTGAACAGGACGGAACAATCATCGAAGCTTTGAGCAACGCGATGTTCCGTGTAGAGTTAGAGAACGGTCATCCCATTACCGCTCACATCTCGGGTAAGATGCGTATGCACTACATCAAGATTCTTCCTGGTGACCGAGTGAAAGTGGAAATGAGTCCTTACGATTTGTCGAAAGGCAGAATCGTATTCCGATACAAATAAAACATCATTCAAGATATGAAGACAAGAGCATCCTTGAAGAAGCGCACTGCTGACTGCAAGATTGTACGTCGCAAGGGCCGCCTCTATGTGATTAACAAGAAAAACCCTAAGTTCAAGACACGTCAGGGTTAATCCAACAGACAAAAATAAAATAAGTATATGGCAATAAGAATTGTTGGTGTTGATTTGCCTCAAAACAAGCGAGGCGAAATCGCTTTGACCTATATCTTCGGTATTGGTCGTAGTAGCTCGGCAAAAATCCTTGACAAGGCCGGGATCGACAGAGACATCAAAGTAAAAGATTGGACGGACGACCAAGCCGCCAAGATTCGTGAAATCATTGGTGCTGAGTTCAAGGTAGAGGGTGACCTCCGCTCTGAAGTACAGCTCAACATCAAGCGTCTCATGGACATCGGTTGCTACCGTGGTATTCGCCACCGTATTGGTCTTCCCCTCCGTGGCCAGAGCACGAAGAATAACGCTCGTACTCGCAAGGGTCGCAAGAAGACCGTTGCTAACAAGAAGAAGGCTACTAAATAATAAGTAAACTTATGGCAAAGAAAACTGTCTCTGCAAAGAAGCGTAACGTGAAGGTTGACGCGCAAGGTCAGCTCCACGTACACAGCTCTTTCAACAATATCATCGTTTCACTCGCTAACGGCGAAGGTCAAGTTATCTCTTGGTCAAGTGCTGGTAAGATGGGCTTCCGCGGTTCTAAGAAGAACACTCCTTACGCTGCCCAAATGGCTGCTCAAGACTGTGCAAAGGTAGCTTTCGACCTCGGTCTCCGCAAGGTTAAGGCATACGTTAAGGGTCCTGGTAACGGTCGTGAAAGCGCTATCCGCGCTTGCCACGGTGCTGGTATCGAAGTAACTGAAATCATCGACGTTACTCCACTCCCACACAATGGCTGCCGTCCTCCCAAGCGCCGTCGCGTGTAATTAAAGACAACCTGAGCTTCTCTTCCGCAACATTGTAAACTGTGCACCCTCGAGTGACTGGATCATGCGGCTTAGTGCTTCGATAGTGGATTTTCAGTAGTATTCACATCGTTAGTACGAAAAAGGAAGAAAGCAAACTAGAACGATTTCATCCCACCGCATACTGGAGCATTCCAGTTGCAGTGGCTGAAGTCGCCCTAAGATAACGATAACAATTACAAAGTAAATCAACCAATATGGCAAGATATACAGGTCCTAAGGTTCGTCTTTCTCGCAAGTTCGGTGAAGACATCTTCGGCAACACTACCAAGCGTATGCAGGGTCGCAACCAAAACGTGCGTCGTCGCAAGACCTCTGAATACGGCATCATGCTCGCCGAGAAGCAAAAGGCTAAGTTCACCTATGGCGTTCTCGAAAAGCAATTCCGTAATCTCTTCGATAAGGCAGCAAAGGCTAGCGGTATCACCGGTGAACTTTTGCTTCAAGCTCTCGAATGTCGTCTTGACAATGTCGTATATCGTCTTGGTATCGCAGGCACTCGTGCTGCTGCTCGTCAGCTTGTAAATCACAAGCACATCACAGTAGATGGTCGTGTGGTAAACATCGCTTCTTACAGCGTTAAGCCTGGTCAAGTGGTTGCTGTTCGCGAAAAGTCTAAGTCACTCGAGGTGATTGCTGACTCTCTCGCTGGATTCAATCACTCCAAGTATCCTTGGGTGGAATGGGACGAAGCTACTAAGTCTGGTAAGCTCCTCCACAAGCCCGAGCGCGCTGACATTCCTGAGAATATCAAGGAACAGTTGATCGTCGAGCTCTACTCTAAGAACTAATTCATAATACGATTTTTCATGGCGATATTAGCATTCCAAAAACCCGACAAAGTGGTTATGCTCGAAAACGATTCTAAGTATGGAAAATTTGAATTCCGTCCTTTGGAAACAGGTTTCGGTACCACCGTCGGCAATGCTCTACGTCGCATCCTCCTCTCCTCGTTGGAAGGTTTCGCCATCTGCGCTATCAAAATTGATGGAGTAGAACACGAATTTGCTTCTGTCCCTGGTGTGAAGG
>JABZGM010000074.1 GCA_015259235.1 Alloprevotella sp.
ATGTAGCCCCATACTGAGAGTGAAAGCAGCACCACGGCAGGAGACAAGCCCATGATTTGTCCCATGATGCGAGGGGTGAAAATGGTGTCTTGCAGCACTTGCACCACCACGTAAACCAAAAACACGAGTGCCATCATTCCCCAAAAGGAACTGCCGGTGTCTGCCATTTGCAGGAGAGACAAGAGGGCAGCCGGCAAGATGCCGAGCACCTGAATGTAGGGGATGAAGCTCAACACTCCCACAAAGATGCCCATTCCCACAGGCATGGGGAGACCGATGAGCCAGAAACCAATGCTAAACATGACGCCATTGCTGATGGCAACGAGCATTTGTCCGCGGAAATATCCTCGCATGTTGTGTGCCATATCGTTGGAGAGTTTCTCTAAAAAAGCACGTTGTGAGCGTGGCACGTATTTGAGCCAAATGGTGGCATAGTGGTCGTAGTCGGCGAGCAAGAGCACCAGATAGAGTAGGGCGAAAGCGGAACTAGCCAGACTAATGACCACGTTGGCTGTGGATTGCACCACATTCCAAACATGCGGCAGTGAGGTGCGCAACATTTGTAGCACGTTGCCCTGCTTGAGCTTGTGTTCTAGTTGCAGCGCATCCAACCATTCTTGCAGCAAATTTTGCATCCAGTTGGGTAAAACCACATGTCCGCTATCATTTTGCAGATAGCGCAAGAGGGCATCTTTGATGTGGAGAATACCGTCGAGAAATGGCGGAACAATGAGCCATAAAGCCCCCACCGCAATGGCTGTGGTACCAATGAGGGTGAGGATGACGGCTAGAAATCGCGGTCTGATGTAGCAACGAACATAGAGAAAATTGACCACAGGAGCCAAAATCCATGCAATCGCCCATGCTGCAAAGAAGGGAAGGAGAACTGCGCTGAGCCAGTTGATACCAGCAACAAAAAGCGCTAGAAGAGCCACAAAGAGTGTTCCACGAATGAAACGGTCAAATGTGATTTCTTGGCGAAATATTTGCATAAAAAATGAGGGATTGATGAGAGACCAATGAGGTTCACAAGATGCGTAAGAAAGGATGAGCGCGCCTTCAACATCGTCTCATATCATGATAACAAAATGATGCTGCAAAGATAACACTTTTCGAGTTCGTTGCTCAAGTTTTTGGCAAATAATTTGTTGCAATGAGGTGAAAGTACTATTTTTGCAACTAGCAACTTCTAAAAGTAAACCTGCAAAACGAGGCTGAAGTGCTTGAAAATGAATGGGACATCCGCTTTCTCATGCTAAAGTAGCGATGCTTCTTTCTCTTCATTTAAGTCCGTGGCTCCTCATCTGTTAGGTAGAGCAAGGACGTATCTTGTATCACTCAAAAGCTCTGCTGAACTGCCAGAAGAAAACATTCCTATTCCTCACCATCATGTTGTATCTTGTTCCTACGCCAGTTGGCAATTTGGAAGACATTACGCTTCGTGCACTGCGCATCCTTAAAGAAGTGGATGTGGTCTTGGCTGAAGACACGCGCACCAGCGGAATCTTGCTCAAGCACTACGACATTTCCACCCCACTGGTGAGTCACCACAAATTTAATGAGCACCAGACGGCAGCAACGCTAGCGGCGCGCATCGTGGCAGGGGAGACTATGGCACTCATCAGTGATGCGGGCACGCCAGCCATCTCTGACCCTGGTTTTATGCTGGTGAGAGAAGTCGTGAAACAAGGTGGCGAGGTGCAATGCCTGCCTGGTGCAACAGCTTTCGTGCCTGCTTTAGTGGCGAGCGGATTGCCTTGCGAACGGTTTTGTTTTGAGGGATTCTTGCCTCAAAAGAAAGGGCGGCAGTCAAAGCTGCAAGCCTTGCAGCGCGAGGAGCGCACGATGATTTTCTACGAAAGTCCCTATCGGGTGGTGAAAACCCTCGAGCAGATGGTAGAAGTGTTTGGCGCAATGCGGCTGTGCAGTGCGTGTCGCGAGATTTCCAAGCTCCATGAAGAGAGCGTGCGCGGCACTTTGCAAGAGGTGCTGGAGCATTTTCAAACCACCGAACCCAGAGGCGAGTTTGTGCTCGTTGTGGCAGGGGCTTCCGACTCTGAGGTGGTTGAGGCTGAGGCAACAACATCCCATCGAACCAAGCGAGCTGTAGTGGAACGCGACCCCATCACAGGGCAACCCCTCCAAACTTCTGCTACATCGCCCACCGAAAAAGCTGAATTACGTCGCAGCAAGCGACATCGATGAATACTCATTATTCTTTTTATTATTGACATCAACTAACACCTAAGCGTATGAAGAAAATAGCATTTCTCCTAATCGCCGTATTCGGTATGACTTTCATTTCGTGCAACACGAAGAAGGATAAGGAAACGGTAGCTGAACTCTCTGCTACTGACTCTTTGCAACAGATTGTTGCGCAGAAAGATAAGGAGCTGACGGACATGGTGACGACCATGAATGACATTCAGGACGGCTTCCGCAAAATCAATGAAGCGCAAGGGCGCATCACCATCGAACGTCGTCAAGGCGAACAGACCAATCGTGCACACATCGTGGAAGATGTGAAGCTCATCGAAAACACGATTCGTCTCAACAATGATTTGATCAACAATCTTCGCCAACAAGTGAAGGCTTCTAAGTCGAACAATGCCGAGTTGCGCAAAAAGATGGAAGAGACGGTGGCTGCCTTCACTGCTCAAATCGCTGATTTGACCAAACAAGCGGAAGAACTTCGCGCTGAATTGGCAAAAAAGGATATTAGAATTGCAGAACTTGGCGAACAAAACGCTAATCTTCAGAGCAATGTGAACGAACTCAGTGCGCAAAACGAAACGAAAGCGCGCACCGTGGCTTCACAAGATCGCGAACTCAACAGTGCTTACTATGTGTTTGGCACGAAGAGCGAACTTAAGGAACAAAATATCCTCAAGGGAGGCGAAGTGTTGCGCACCAACAATTTCAACAAGGATTATTTTACCAAGATTGACATCCGCGTGGACAAGGTGATTCGCCTTTACTCTAAGAGTGCCCGCTTGATGACTACTCACCCCGAAGGTAGTTATTCGCTCGATAAAGATGCACAAGGTCAATATACCCTCCGTATCACAGACCCTGCTCGTTTCTGGAGTGTGAGCAAGTATCTTGTCATCACCGTGAAATAACGCTTTCGAGCAAACCTTCTTTCAAAATTAAGGATAGTTTATGCCTATTCCCACGTGGCGTTCTACGTAGGGATAGGCATATTTGCACCTTTGCGAACTGGGCAAAGGATTATCCCCAATCGTTCATTAGACCGTTATAGCGCAGAATGTTATGGAGAAATAACTTCCTGTCATCTTTCATTTTCTTGTTGGCATCTTGTTTCTCGTTGGTTCTCGACGTAGCCCGCTACGCCTTCAAACTAACGAAAAACCATTTGCTCAACAATCAAATAAAATCTGTTCAGGATCTAATGACCGATTTGGGATTATTGATTTTCTCACTTACGATACGAATATGACAATGAAAAGATATTCTCAGATTTTTTCTTCCCAGCGAGTGGCGAGAAATCTCGCATTGACGCTGATGATTCCTTTCCTGATGAGCAGTTGCGTGAGCTATGATAGTTGGAACCGCACGACGACTGGCATGAGTCTTGGTGCTTTCTTTGGTTCTACGGTGGGTGGTCTCATTGGAGGCTATCGTGGTTCGGACATTGGCACCCTTATTGGGGGGGCAGCAGGGGCTGCCATTGGGGCTGCTTCGGCAGAGAAGAATGCAAAACAGCGCGAACAGACCTACGAACAACGCTATGGTAATCAACGCTATGATGACTATCGTACTCAAGATGGCAGATATGGCAATGAACAAGTGGGCTATGGTCGCTACAACAACGGGAGTGATGTGTATGCTTCTTTTAATGGTATAGAACTCTCTAACCTCACTTTCGCGGACTACAATGGCGATCGCGCGCTTCAACCTGGAGAACGTGCGCAGATTACTTTCGACCTCTACAATAATTCTGGCAGCACGCTCTATAACATTGCGCCAGTGGTGTCTTGCGACTATAAGCGTGTGAATATTTCCCCTACGGCTATCATCGGTGAACTTCCTGCTGGTCGCGCCGTGCGCTATCAAGCTGAGATCGTGGCTCGCAACAATGCGCGCGATCGTGAACTAGTGTTCCAAATCGCACTCCCTGATCCTCAAGGGCGTCTTTACCCTGTAAAAACATTTAGTATCGAACTTTTGAAACGTAGATGAGACTTTCCTCGCACTATTCGGCTACGCTCCGCTTAGGACTTCCCATTGCCATTGCACAACTCGGCACGATTATCTTAGCTTTTGCCGACACCATCATGGTGGGGCATTATAGCACACCTGCGCTCTCGGCAGCATCGTTTGTCAATAGCTTGTTTAATCTGGCTACCATGATTATTTTAGGCTATAGCTACGGATTGACGCCCTTCGTTTCGGCAAAGTATAGTCAGGGAGACAAGGCTGGAGTGGGTGCGATTATGCGCCGAGGGCTCATGATGAATCTCTTCTTTGGGGTAGGAGTGCTCTTTGTCTTTGGTGTCCTGTATTTCCTTCTTCCCTATCTCAGACAGCCAGAGGCGTTGCTCCCACTCATGCAGTCGTATTACATTACACTTTGGGTGTCGCTCTGGTTTGTGGTGCTCTTCACTGCAGCGCGCCAATTCACCGACGGTATCACCTATACCAGTTTAGCGATGTGGCTCATCTTGGCAGGAAATGTGATCAACATCGTGCTGAACTATCTGCTCATCTTTGGCATAGGTCCATTTCCCGAATGGGGGCTCTTTGGTGCGGGCTTCGCTACAATGGTGAGCCGCATATTGGTGGCTGTGGTTTTGTTGGCAATTATCTTTTGGGGTAAGCGTTTTGCTGATTTCCGCCTTCCACTCTCGGCTGATGGCCTCTCGCAGTTGCCCTCGTTGCGCGATATTCATCGCAAGTCGTGGCCCGTGAGTTTGCAGATTGGATTGGAAACTTTCTGTTTTGCGGGTTCGGCTGTGATGACAGGATGGTTGGGAGAAATTCCGCTCGCGGCTTATCAGATTTTGATGACTTTAGGCACGCTAGGATTTACCCTTTACTATAGTTTGGGGGCTAGCATGAGCATTCGTATCTCTTACTTCCTGGGACAAAATGATAAGGCTGAGGCTTTGTTGGCTGGAAAAGTGGGAAGAAATTTGCTTTTGCTCAATGCTACTTTGTCTTCGATGCTGTTTTATTTTGCCGGTAATGTGATTGTTCATCTCTTTACGCAAGATATGGCTGTGATTTCAGCTGCACTTGCCTTGCTAGTGCCGCTGGTGGTATACCAATATGCTGATGCGCTGCAGATTTGTTACGCTAATGCGCTGCGCGCTACGCAACATGTGTTGCCAATGACGTGGAGTTCTGCGGTGGCTTACCTTGTGGTAGGCATGCCTGCAGCGTATTTGATGGGCTTTACGCTGAAGGGCGGTGTGGAAGGTATCTTTTATTCATTTGCTATCTCGCTGATGGTGGCTGCGCTTCTCTTTGCGTTTTTCTATCATCGATTTATGAAGGCGAAAGGCTAGTGAGTTTTTGAGCTGTTCCGCTTTATTGAAGGAGCATTCCTTTACCTCAAATTAGTATCCTATAGGTGACGTTTTAGATTACAATGAAAAATCCCCATTTGCATGACGCAAATGGGGATTTTTGTGTGTGGTATTTCGGATTAGAAACCTGCGAGTTCGAGCACTTTGGCAACGGCTTCGTCAAGGCCTGCGGTGTTCTTACCACCTGCAGTGGCGAAGTGAGGAGCACCACCTCCACCACCTTGGATGAGGCGTGCGGCTTCTTTGACGAGGTTACCAGCATGGAGCTGACGACTTGCAATGAGATCCTTGCTCACCATGACAGTGAGGAGTGGTTTGTCGTCGTGTTTAGAACCGAGAACGAGCAAGGTGTTTTCGGGCAACTGTCCTGACACTTGGAAGGCGAGGTCTTTCACTGCGCCTGCTTCTACGTCCATGGGGAGAACCTGTGCAATGACTTTGACACCATCAACTTCTTTAGCAGATTCGATGAGGCGACCTTTGAGTTGTCCCACGCGTTCGCGAACGGCAGCTTCCACTTGCTTCTTCAAGTCAGCGTTTTCGTCGATGGCTTTTTGCACAGCGGCTTTCACGTCTTTGGCGTTGTTGAAGAAGGCGCTGACACTACTGAGAATGTCTTGTTGGAGATACATGCTTTCTTCTGCTGCTTCACCGGTGATGGCTTCGATACGGCGGATACCTGCGGCAACACTGCTTTCACTCACGATGCGGAACAGACCAAGTTTACCGGTTGCGCTGACGTGTGTACCACCACAGAATTCTACGCTGTCGCCAAACTGAACAACGCGTACGCGGTCACCATATTTTTCTCCGAAGAGGGCAATCGCTCCCATGTTTTTAGCTTCTTCGATGGGCACATCGCGGTGATCTTGGAAGGGGATGTTTTCGCGGATACGACCATTGATGATGCGTTCGATTTGGCGCAATTCCTCGGGTGTTACTTTTTGGAAGTGAGAGAAGTCGAAACGAAGACTGCGGTCGTTGTTGAGCGAACCTTTTTGCTCTACGTGGGTGCCGAGGACTTCGCGGAGTGCTTGGTCGAGCAAGTGAGTAGCGGTGTGGTTGGCTTCAATTTTGTGACGACGATCTTCATCAACACATGCCATGAATTCTGCTTCAGGATGCTTGGGAAGTGCCTTGGTGAGGTGGATGGGAAGGTTGTTTTCGCGCTTGGTGTCGAAGATTTCCACTGTTTCTTCCTCATTGATGAGCACACCAGTGTCACCTACTTGTCCACCCATTTCAGCATAGAATGGCGTGTTGTCGAGTACGAGTTCGAAGTAGGTTTGCTTCTTTTGTTGCACTTGACGATATTTCAAGATGCGGCAACCATATTCGGTGTAGTCCCAACCGTGGAAAGTGGTGTCGCCTTCTGCCAATACCACCCAGTCGCCTGTTTCTGTGGCAGCGGCATTGCGTGCGCGCTCCTTTTGTTGCTGCATTTCTGCATCAAAACCAGCTTCGTCCACCGTGAGACCGGCTTCAGAACAGATGAGTTCGGTGAGGTCGAAGGGGAAACCATAGGTGTCGAAGAGGGTGAAGGCTTCTTTTCCTTCTACCACTTTGTTGCCTGCTGCCTTCGTGGCTTCAATGATATTTTCCAAACGGTTGATACCAGTGGCAAGGGTGCGAAGGAATGATTCTTCTTCTTCGCGAATCACCTTGGTGATGAGTTCTTGTTGCGCAGGAAGTTCGGGATATGCGCCTCCCATCTCTTGTACGAGGGTGGGAATGAGGCGGCAAATGAAGGCTTCGCGCTGGTTGAGGAAGGTGTAAGCGTAGCGAACTGCACGGCGCAAGATGCGACGAATCACATAACCTGCTTTCGCGTTGGAGGGAAGTTGTCCGTCTGCGATGGAGAACGCGATGGCGCGCAGGTGGTCTGCGATAACACGCATTGCCACGTCGGTAGCTTCTTCTTTTCCATAAGCAAAACCAGAAAACTCTGCGATTTTGCGGATGATGGGTTGGAAAATGTCGGTGTCGTAGTTGGAGTTTTTGCCTTGAAGCACACGCACCAAACGCTCAAATCCCATACCGGTGTCGATAACCTTGTGGGGAAGTCCTTCGAGAGAACCATCGGCTTTGCGATTGTATTGCATAAACACGAGGTTCCAAATTTCAATCACCTCGGGGTTGTCTTGGTTCACGAGAGAAGCTCCAGAAACTTTGGCTTTTTCTTCTTCGGAACGTCCATCGATGTGGATTTCTGAGCAAGGACCGCAGGGACCGGTGTCACCCATTTCCCAGAAATTGTCGTGCTTGTTACCATTGATGATGTGGTCTTTGGGAAAATAGCGTTCCCAAATGGCAGCTGCTTCATCATCGCGCTCTAGTCCGGCTTCTTTGTCGCCTTCAAAGACAGTAACATAAAGATTTTTGGGGTCAATCTTGAGCACTTCCACCAAGAATTTGTAGGCGAAAGTGATGGCATCTTCCTTGAAGTAGTCGCCAAATGACCAGTTACCGAGCATTTCAAACATCGTGTGGTGGTAGGTGTCGTGTCCCACCTCTTCGAGGTCGTTGTGCTTACCACTCACGCGCAGACATTTCTGAGAGTCTGTCATGCGTCGGCATTTAGGTTCTGTGTGTCCGAGGATAATATCCTTGAACTGATTCATACCCGCATTGGTGAACATGAGGGTGGGGTCGTCTTTAATCACCATTGGAGCGGAGGGAACGATGAGGTGTCCGTGCTCCTCAAAGAAACGCTTGTAAGATTCGCGTATTTCGTTTGCAGTCATCATACTGAATTCTAATCTATTTGGTGCAAAGTTACAATTTTCTGAGCAAAAATCGAGCGATTCTGCCACGAATTGTGACGGAATCGCTCAATGTGTGAGAGAGTTGGGAGGAAATGCCTCCTAAAGGAGCTTATTGTTGATGGGGGTATCCTCCGTTATAGGGTTGTTGATTTGGATATCCTCCGTTATAGGGTTGCTGATTTGGATATCCTCCGTTATAAGGTTGTTGGTATCCATAAGGTGCACCTTGACCATAAGGATTTCCCCAATTGTTGCCGTTATTTCCTATATCTTTGGGGTTAGGACCATATTGATTGTCGCCTGGAGTGCTATCCGTGCAATAGAAAACAAGGAGCACAATGCCTGTGATAACATTCACATAGGGAATCATTCCAATGAGCATCAACCAACCACTTTTTCCCGTGTCGTGTAGGCGGCGTGCTGTCACCGCCCATGTAGGGACTAATAATCCGATACAAGTAATGATACCAACAAACGATAGCAGAGCACCAAGTATAGTAAGTGCAGAGGGTGTTTCTGGGATTGAATAGTCTTGAAAAGCCCCACCCGCAAGTAATAGAATAAGACCAATAAATATGGGTAAAAAGACGAAGAGAAAATGGAAGAGAGTGTAATACCAAAACTCAGAACGGCGTGCACGGCCGTTGAAGTCAGCATAGTGCTGAAGACAATAGAGAAAATATTTCATGACAAATGGATTGAAAGGGTTTATTGTAGAGATGGATGTTCTAGCACTTCAATTATTGCTTTTCCTTGAGGTGAATACCTTGTTGATTTGGATGTCCACCATTATGGGAAGCCTATTTGATCTGGATTCGCGTTGTTTTCTTCTTTGGGGTTCGGACCAAATCTATTTATCCCTTGTTGGCTGTCTCTGCAATACCAAACTAGAAGAAGAATTTCTGCAGCTATGTGACAAATGATGGAGACGAACAAGAGGACTGAAAGCAGCTTTTCTTCCATAAAAATAGAGAAGCCACGCATATCTTCGCCCCATATGGCA
>JABZGM010000075.1 GCA_015259235.1 Alloprevotella sp.
GGGGTAAAAAAGCAGTGAGACAGTGCTTCAAACGAAGACTATCTCACTGCTGAAATGTTTTGTATCTTAGACGTCAGACTTTTATCGAATATAAGTTCCTAGGGAAACCTAGGCAGAGCGTTGTTTCTTCTGACGTCTGACAAGATTAACGACAGAACTTAAGCGTGGTGTGGGTGCCGTCAGTGCGCTGCAGTTGGAGCAGGTAGGTGCCTTTGTCCAAATCTGCAGTGGAAAAACGGAGCTGTTGTGCTGCAATGAGGGGAAGTTGCTGCAACACCATGCCTTGGAGGTTCAAAATCTCTGCTTGGTGATAGGCTTCGAGATTGCCTTTCACCACAACAGTGTTGGTGTCGGGCTGAGAGATTTGAAGTTTGGTTTCGGAAAACACTGTGGGAGAGGAGATGCCAGTGACGAGTCCTCCGAGGGGAGTGAAGCGGAGGGTGTATTTCATGGGCATCTTCTGCTTCGCTGCGAGATAGGGCTCGATCGTTTCAGCAGGTCCGCAACTTCCGCTACCGAGTCCTTGTTGGAAGGCATCGAAGTGGGCAGTGTTGTAGATAGGAGCTTTGAGTTCCCACCAGTGTTCCACGTCAACGAGTTCGTGATCGTCGTAGGGAAGGATGGAGAAGTCAACTTGTCCTTGTGTTTCGACACGGAAACCATTGCCTTCGTTGTCGGTAAGATCAAGACGGCGGAGACTCATGCGGTTGCCGCAAGTTTGCGTGCGCGCATAGTTGACGATGTTGCTGTCTACGACTGTTTTGTAGCGACCAAAGAAGGAACCTTCTTGACGGTCTACATAGTTTTCCTGAGGACCTTTAGCGGTGTAATCGAGGTTGTTGTACTTGCGATCAAAGCCCATAGAAACTCCAAGACGGCGGAGCTTACCAGAGTTGTAAGAGAAGGAAGCATCGAGCAACACGGTGCCATCGGCATGGATGGTGTAGGTGAGCGTGTTGGGAACGCGTCCTTCGTTCTCGGCAGTAACCACCACCTTTTGACCGTTTTGCAGCGTAGAAACCTGAGGTTTTGAGCCGAAGATGTCGAAATCTGGCACTTGATGTTTGCCATCTAGCGTGTTGTAAGGCTTACTGGTGTAGGGAGCTTCGTTTTCAATCCAACGGAAGTTGTCGTATTTCGCGCCCTTGCCAGGATAGAGGATGGGATGACCATTGTAGCTCCAAGCAGTGAGTTGTGCGTCTTTGGCATCGAAAGTCATGGAGACACGGTCGTTGCTCACCGTCACCTTGTTGTTTTTGCGTTCCACCTTGAGGGGGTTCACAGTGCCCTTTGCAGCAGGGAGTGCAGGGAGTGCAGTGCGTTGCGCAAGGACGAATTGTTCAGCAGCTTGCACATATCCCGCTTTTGCCCAGTCTTCATCGACAGTCGTGCGGAGTTCCACATTGAGGTGATAGTCGGCTTTGTTGTCGATGGCAGTTTTCAAAGTGAGTGGGAAGTGCTTTTGCTGGTGAGGAGTGAGGGCAGGAAGTTCAGCACTACCAGTTTCCACCACTTCTCCATCGCGCAAGACGCTATAATGGAAAGAAAGTCCTGCAAGACTGCGGAAAGCATACTGGTTAGTCACAGTGACAGTCTTAGCACTCTTGTTGTAAGCAAACTTCACATATTGGTACACCTTCTTGAGTTCGGTGAGTTTGGGTGTCCATTCGCGTTCAGAGGTGATGACACCATTGTTCACGAAGTTGCCTTGGTGAGGACCAGGATAGTCGTAACCCGTGGTGAGACGGCGCACACCGTTCTTGAGTAATTGAGGATTGTAAATGCCTTGGTCTACCCAGTCCCAGATGCATCCACCAATACCTACAGTAGAGTTTTCGAGTTCGTTCCAGTATTCGCGGAGATAACCCATGCTGTTACCCATGGCGTGGTTGTATTCGCACATGAAATAAGGCTGACCCGCAGTGTTGGTGCCGCGTCTGTTGGCAGCTTGCGCTACTTCCCACACGTGAGGATACATCTTACTGTTGAGGTCGGTGATGCCAGCATTGTGACGACCAGCGTTGGTGGCGCCTTCGTAGTGGATGGGGCGTGCATCGAGCGCGCGCACTGCGTTGTGCGTAGCGATGAAGTTGTCGCCTGCACCACTTTCGTTACCCAACGACCAGAAGACGATGCTGGGGTGGTTGCGGTCGCGCAATACCATGCGCTCGGTGCGGTCGATCATCATAGGCTTCCAACTTTCACGACCAGAGATGACTTGGGTGTTGTAACCGCCATTAGCTCCATGGTCGTTCCAGTTTTTGTGACATTCGAGGTCGGCTTCGTCCATGATGTAAAGACCATAGTAGTCGAACATGGCATACATCTTGGGTTGGCGAGGATAGTGTGAGGTGCGCACGGTGTTCACATTGGCTTGTTTCATCATGAAGATGTCGCGAAGCATAGTGGGAACATCCATGGTGCGTCCCTTTTCGGGGTGCGTGTCTTGAGTGTTGACGCCTTTGAAGAAAACGCGCTTACCGTTGACGAGCACAAGACCGTTTTTGATTTCGATGTTGCGGAAACCATATTTGGTGTTGAACACCATTTCTTCCTTACCTTTGTCGTCTTGTTGTGCTACGACAACATTGTAGAGATAAGGCGTTTCAGCTGTCCAAGGTTTGAGATCTGCCAAACCATCGAGCGTCACTTTTGCTTTGTTCGTTGTAGCAGCAGCCGTGTAATTCACAGCGGTAGTAGCGGTTTTCACCACCTTGTTGTCAGCATCGAGCAACGTTACTTTAATTTGCTTCGTACCACTGAGTTTGTGACGGTTGTCGAGTTCAAGACTCACTTCCATCTTCCCACTGGTGTAGGCTTTTGAAGCATCAAGTTGAGCGGTGATGACGTGATCGCGCACAAAAGTTTGAGGAGTAGCCACGAGATAAACATCGCGGTGCAATCCACTCATGTGGAACGCATCTTGACCTTCGAGATAAGAAGCATCTGTCCAACGAATCACTTGCACAGCCACTTGGTTTTCACCAGTTTTCACAGCCTTAGAGATGTCGAACTCTGCGTCATTGTTACCGCCTTCGGTGTAGCCAATGTATTGACCATTCACCCAAACGTAAGCACCGCTATAAATGCCATCGAAATGGAGGAAGACGTTCTTTTTGTCCCAATCAGTGGGGAGATTGAAGGTGCGGCGATAGCTTCCCACGGGATTAGGGTCCACTTTTCCTTCAAATTCTTTGCGGAGAGTGATATAAGGTGGTTTGTCGTAGAAGATGTAGTCCACATTGACGTAGACAGGTTTGTCGTAGCCCTTCATTTCCCAGCAAGAAGGCACTTCAATGTTGTCCCATTTAGACACATCGAACGTAGGCTTCACAAACGCGGTGTCGCGCTTGGCAGCATCGGGTGCATACTTGAACTTCCATTCTCCATTGAGCGAAAGGAATTGCGCGTTTTCGGGAGTCAACCAAGCTTTTTGATATCGCGCATCGGCTTGGAGTTTCTCGGTGGAAGCATAAGGAATGTAGGTGGCGTGACCACGTTCTTTATTGATACCAAAGATTTTCTCACTTTGCCATTCTGTTTGCGCAGGAAGCTTAATGTTTTTGATGTCCGTTTCTGTGAACTTGAACAGCGAGTTCTTCGTCTTCTCGAATTCGAGCATCACCCTTCCCCCACTAGTCACAGCGAGGTAGAGCTCTTCATGTTGGTAAGAAGCAGCGCGCAGGCGGAAGTTGTTACCTTCTGGTTCGAGAATGAGCTGCTGATTGGGATTTGTCACATCGAGCGACCACAAAAGTGGACCTTTATTCGACTTAATGGCGAGGTCCACAGCCAGTTCTGCAAAAGGGTTGTAGAGGGCAACAGCGTCTGGTTCAGACTTCTTGAGTTGCCACAACTGGCTCGGACTGTTTTTTTGCAAAGTTTCTCCCACCAGTGGAGCGTCTTTCGCGTCTTTTCCTCCAGTGGAGAGTACTTTCCCATTCGACACATTGGAGATGATGTAGTAGTGGTCTACTTGCACTTGTGCAGAAGCAGAAAGTACACTACAACACCACAACACACCTAGTGTCACGAAGGAGAGCAAAGATGAAAAAATCTTGGTTTTCATGCTTAGTGATTATTGATTTGATGAGTATTGAGTTTCTTTTTTGGGGGAATATCTCCTTTCCTCTGACAGCTGATTATTTGCCGTCTTGATGGATTAGACTCGAGAGATGGCGAAGCTCGTTAGGGCTGTTTGGAGGTTGGTTAGAAGTTATTCAAGGATTTTCGAGGTTATTCGAGGATTGTGTGGAGATATGCGTAGACTAATCGGAGATTATTCAAAATAGAAGGTGAGGGCTACCATGCCTGGTGTGGCTTTGGAGATGCCTTGCGTGAAAATCTGCTGTGCCGGCTCGGTGAGGTCGGGACGATGATGACGCAAGACGTCGCTCAATCCGAAATAGAACTTGAGTTCAGGGTTTAATTTGAAGAAGGGGAGATAGAAGTCGCAGCCGAGTCCGATTTGCACGAAAGCTTGCAGGGGTTGGGTGCGGAGCATATCGCCTTTCCCGCTGGTCATGTCGTACATGGCAGAAAAACCTCCTACGAGATAGGGGCGATAGTTGTTGAAGCGCGGTGCGGCAATTTTGAGATCTACGGGAACAGCCACATAAGTTGTTTTCAAATCTTGCGACCTCCGTGCACCATCCACTTGATTGCGAAAGCCAATATGTTTAGAACCAAAGTGTAATCCAGGACTCACACGTAGTGCTAGTTGGCGAGTGATGCGCCAGTCGCCGAGTATCCCCACAGAGAACCCGAAGTTTTGACGGTCGTTTTCTGCCATCCACTGTGCACCCGTGGCAGGATCTACGAAACCATTGTTGATGAGTTTGAGACTTTGATCGTGAAATCCGATGTGGAATCCATAGTGCCAGGGACGTTCGTCGATGAAGGGCTTATTTTGCACCACACGCTGCTGCGCCATCGTCGCTAAAGTCAGCGCGAAGGTCGTCATCAAAAGTAAAAATCTACGTACGTGGGGCATAAGCTTTATATCTAATGTACTCTATGATTTTCCTCTGTCGCTCATTTAATGGCTCATTTATCGGCTCACAATGCGAGAGCGAAAACATTTGTCAATCTGAGCATCGAGAAGTGGCATGATATTCAAATATTTAGTCCAACAAACAAGGCAATCTCTCACTCCATTCTCAATCCAATGGCATCGAATCCGGGAAGACTCTGCTGACTCATCAGATGGCGGATGACCACACGCCCTGTGGCGTGAGCAGGTAGTACGATAGTGCCGAGAGGAAATTCGTAAGGATAGAGCGACACTCCCTTAGTGCGCACCATTCCGTCGGGATGGTGGAAGGTGCAGTCGAGCGTGTCGGTGCGATTGAGTACCGTGCTGTCACCCAACTTCCAGGTTTGGTGCACGGCAATCACCAAACTGGTGTAGGGATAGACGTGCGCTGACGATTTGCGCAGGGCGATGGTCAAATGGCGCGTGCCAGAGGTGGGGAGGGAATCTACGACGAATGCCGCAGAATCACGGTATTCCCAACCAGAAACGCGCAACGACTGATAGTGGAGATAACCATCGTGGGTGGTGCAACTTGCGAGCGACATCACCACCATGAGCAACACTGCGAGCGGCATCACCCACAAGCCATGGCGTGCAGACGCCGTTTTGTGAAATTGTGCCCAGTTCATAAACTATTCCTTTGCTGGCTGGTTCGCACTTTGGGGAGCGTTATCTGATTTTCTAGGCTCGCGCTGGCGATATTCACGCGGTCTACGTGCCTCATCACGACCATTTCCTTGCTCCTCGCGCTGGTTGCCTTGCGCTTCGCGAGGTCTTCTGCCTTCCTCACGATTGTGTCGTCCTTGTTCCTCACGATTGCGTGGGTAGCGGTCACGATCTTTCGATTGAGGTTTGCGCTTTTTGTTTTTGCGGAGCTTGTCGAAGCGGGTCAAATCGTCTTGTTCTGCCAAATCGACGGGCTTTTTAGGCACCGCGCGTTCCTCATTATCGAGTGCTTCAGGCTTGTCACCCGCTTTGTTTTGCTCAATGATTTCCCAAGCTCTCTGAGCACTAATGGTCACCAGATTGACCGCCATGCGCTTGTCCATCGAGTAGGTGATGCGACCGCTCAAGATGTCCGTTTTGAAATGGAAATAGGTGGCATCGAGCGTTTCGAGCGTTATGTTGCGCTCAGGAAGCGTTTGATGTGCTTCTTGGTAAGTGTCGAGCTCATAGTTCAAACAGCACTTGAGTTTTCCGCACTGTCCAGCCAATTTTTGTGGATTGGGGGAAAGATCTTGCTGACGCGCAGCACCCGTAGACACAGTTTGAAAATCTTTTCTCCACGATGCGCAGCACAATTCTCTGCCGCAGGGTCCGATACCCCCGATGCGTGCCGCTTCTTGTCGGGCACCAATCTGTTTCATTTCGATGCGTATATGGAAAGTGTCTGCCAAAACGCGAATCAACTTACGAAAGTCAATGCGCTGATCAGCAATGTAATAGAAAATTGCTTTGTTGCAATCGCCTTGATATTCCACATCACCGATTTTCATGTCCAACTCTAACTCTTTGGCTATTTGTCGGCTCTGAATCATGGTGGCATTTTCGCGACCGCGCGCCTCTTCCCATTTTTCAATGTCGGCGGGGCGCGCTTTGCGGTAGATGCGTTTCAAGTCTGTACCTGGCTTAAGTTGCGCCTTTTTCATTTGCAGTGGCACCAAACTTCCAGTAAGGGTCACTGTGCCAATGTCATGCCCTGGCGAGGCTTCCACAGCTACGATGTCGCCTTTGGCAAGGTCGAGCTGATTATCATTGAGGAAATATCCTTTTCTTGTATTCTTAAACTGCACTTCTACGAGGTTCGACACTTGGTTGTTGCCCGGAACGTCGCTGTAATAGTCGAACGTATTGAGCTGATGCTTGGAGCATCCACAACCGCAAGCCGCAAATCCTCTGAGAGCAGGGTCTGAGATGGTGGTATCGTGCATGTCTATATATTGGGGAGTGGCTGTGCGCCACATGAAAAAAGGAGAGACGAGGAGAAACGTGCGAAATTTAGGGTAAAACGAGGGGCTCAATCAAGCGCCTTAGAGGCTTAATCGGACGATTTTATCAACTTGGGGACGAAACTATCCAGACAAATCGCTCTCATCGTCGCAGCTAGCCACGCACATTGCCTTTCTCCTGCTACCGCAAAGGTAACTTTTTTTGAGCAATCTGCCAAGGAAGAGGGGGTAATTTACTCCTTTGTAAACAGACATTGCATACATACCTCAAATTATTCCCGTGAAACCACCATTGTTGTCTGTTTTTCACCTCCGATTGTTCCTCCTTGTGTAGCAAAAAGAAGGGAGGATTTCCCACAACGCTTTAACGCTTACAATCTACTATTGTCACATTTCGTCAATAAGCTCCCTTACCTTTGCACCATCATTCGCAGCATCCTTCGCGAGAAATCATATTTCAAGGAGATTTTCACTCTATTTTCAAGGCGTAGTCCACCCATACAAAGAGGTATTTCTCCGTTTCAACAAGAACTTTACAAACTTTCTTACCATGACTAAACACGACCATTCCACCCCTATCGGAGAGAGTAGCGCGCGCATCAAAGCCCTGCAAGCGGCTATGCGACAAATTGAAAAAGATTTCGGACAAGGTTCGGTGATGTTTCTTGGACAACAGCCCACCGAACCAATAGAAGTGATTCCCACAGGCTCCATGGCGCTCAATGCTGCCCTAGGCATCGGTGGTTATCCTCGGGGGCGCATCGTAGAAATCTATGGTGGCGAGGCTTCGGGCAAGACTACGCTCGCCCTCCATGCTATAGCCGAGGTGCAACGCACGGGAGGCACGGCACTGTTTGTCGATGCAGAACACGCCTTTGACCCACATTATGCCGCGCGACTAGGCGTCGATGTCAAAGCCCTCCTCGTGGCACAGCCCGACAGTGGAGAAGATGCGCTCGAAATAGCCGACACCCTCATCCGCTCTGCTGCTATTGACCTCGTGGTGGTGGACTCTGTGGCAGCGCTCACCCCGAAAGCTGAACTGGAAGGGGAGATGGGCGACAATAAACTCGGACTGCAGGCGCGGCTCATGAGTCAAGCCCTGCGCAAGATCACGGCTTCGCTGGCAAAAACGCGCACCACTTGCCTCTTCATCAACCAACTGCGCGAGAAAATCAACGTCCCCTTTGGCAATCCAGAAGTGACCACCGGGGGAAACGCCCTCAAGTTTTACGCTTCTCTCCGACTCGATGTGCGCCGATTCAGCAATATCAAGAAAGACGGCTGCGACATTGGTGCAATGACGCGCGTGAAAGTGGTGAAAAACAAGATGGCACCGCCATTCCGCTCCTGCGAATTTGAACTGATCTTCGGACGCGGCATCTCACACTTGGGCGAATTGCTCCAACTCGGGCTTGCACTCAAGGTGCTCCACAAGACTGGTGCGTGGTACAGCCTTGGCGACCGCCACATCGCCATGGGGCTCGAAGCTTTTTTGCAAACACTAGCAGAAAACCACGAATTGCGCAACGACATTGAGGCACGTGTCATCGAACAACTTGCACAACCCGACACGGTGGAGGAATTTGATTGGGATTTTCTCGAAAAAGCTCACCATAACTCCTCACCTTTTTAGACACAACTTACACAAGAACACACCTGCCTTAGCTCTTCATACCAACCTCGTGTTGGCCTTTTACTATATTAAAACACAACTTTTTGAAAACCCCGATAAACGCTAGACGTTGTCGGGGTTGTTTTTTGCCCTTTCGCGGACAGATTTCCTCGTCACTCCGAGGCATCGTGCCCTACTCTCCTAGACTCCCCACGGCAAATACAAGATTTGCACCCGAAAAGAGAAGAAAAAATGCTACCTTTGCAGTTATGAATGACCCAATGCTCACCCAAGCTGTCGAAGCCAAGCTCGCTCATCGCGACATCCGTGCCACTTCGAGTCGCATACTCGTGCTTCGCACACTCATGACTCAAGAAAGCGCACTGGCACTCTCCGATCTCGAAGCAATACTTCCGACACTCGACAAAAGCACCCTCTTTCGCACGCTCACCACCTTTGCGGCGCATCACCTTGTGCACATTGTGGAAGATGGTAGCGGTTTGGCGAAATATGCCCTCTGTGCCGATGATTGCCACTGTGGCGAGGACGAAAATGATGAATTGGCAGACCTCCACACTCACTTTTACTGCGAGCGTTGCCAGCGCACCTTCTGTCTTCGTGGGGTTCCTGTGCCTATACCCGAACTGCCCGAAGGATTTTC
>JABZGM010000076.1 GCA_015259235.1 Alloprevotella sp.
ATGAGGAGAAAACGAAAAAACATGCCCTTGTGCTACCCCTCACTACGCCTATTTTTCATCTTAATGCGTTTGTTCCCTATCTGTGCGACCATCTTTATTTATCCTCCACTAGCATGGGGCTCTCCACATTGCTAGGACTATTCTCCCCTCCCTCCGCGGTGTTCCCCAAAAAACGTCGGAGATTTTCCAAAAATCATGAGAGATTTTCCCAAAAAAGTCGGGCATTTTTTCCTGAACCTCTGAGACTTTTTAAGCTCCCTCGGATAATATGTCTTGAAGAAGGTAAAAAGCCTCAATTTACCGAATGATAGTGACGAATTTCTCCATAAAAAATCGTATCTTTGTGGATATTGGCTAAATATACTCCCTTTTATAACGGCTAACGTCAGAAAATATATGAATCAACTCCCACCCATCATTTCCGACCTTGCACTCATCTTGCTCGTAGCAGGGGTGGTCACGGTCATTGTGCGCAAGCTCAAACAACCTCTCGTGCTGGGTTACATCGTGGCAGGCTTTTTGGCAAGCCCACACATGCCCTATATGCCCTCGGTGCAAGATCATAGCAACATCGAGGTGTGGAGCGAAATCGGGGTCATCTTCCTCATGTTTGTGCTCGGACTGGAGTTTTCGCTCAAGAAAATCGCCAGTATGGGCATGCGTCCCGTAGTGGCAACGTCGCTCACCATGCTTTCTATGATAGGCGTTGGGGCAACGATGGGACAACTCATGGGATGGAGCAATTTCGATAGCCTGTTTCTAGGCGGCATCCTCAGTATTTCTTCCACCACCATCATTTACAAAGCGTTGGACGACCTTGGGTGGCTGAGCCGAAGATTTGCACAAGAGGTGTTTTCTGTGTTGATTCTGGAAGACATCTTCGGCATCTTGCTCATGATTCTGCTGAGCACGGTCGCTGCCACCACCAATGCTGCCGCAGGCGGTGGGAGTTCGCTGCTCACCAGTTTGACGAGTCTAGCTGTTTTCCTCGTATTGTGGTTTGTGGTGGGCATCTACGTTGTACCCTATTTCCTCAAGAAGAACCGCAAAATCATCAATTCTGAGATTCTTCTGGTCGTGAGCATCGGTTTGTGCTTCGGTTTGGTGGTGCTCGCTGCTCAAGCAGGATTTAGTGCCGCTTTTGGAGCTTTCGTCATGGGTAGCATCTTGGCAGAAACCATCGAGGCAGAGCGCATCGAAAAACTGGTAAACCCCGTGCGCGACCTCTTTGGCGCAGTGTTCTTTGTGTCGGTGGGCATGCTCGTGGATCCCGCAGTTTTGGCAGCCTATTGGTTGCCCATCGTGCTCATCTCCCTTGCCCTCTTTGTCGGCATGGCGTTTTTTGGCACCCTCTCCTTTGTCATTGCAGGTCATCCGCTACAGCGCGCCATGCAGTGCAGTTTTTCGCTCACGCAAATCGGAGAATTTTCCTTCATCATCGCCACGCTCGGTCAGAGTCTCGGCGTCACTAGTTCGCATCTCTATCCCATCGTGGTGGCTGTCAGCATTGTCACCACTTTCTTGGCACCTTATATCATCCGCTCTGCCCATCTCGCCTATAGATTTATCGAGCGTTTCCTCCCCGAAACCTGGCAAGCGCGCACTGCCGACCGTCCTGCAGCGGAAGACAGTGTCATAGCTTCTCTTGCTGCGACCACCTCAGCAGCCCTCACTCCCGAAGGCGATGCCGTCACTTCGTTAGGAGAAGCCATCGTAGCCGCAGCTCCCACCCACACCACGGGAAAGGCAGCCCTCACCTTCGTGCGTGTGGTGTTTCTCCAGACCCTTGTCTACACCATTTTGTCTGCCACGATTATAGGTCTTTCTTTCTCTGCTTTCCTCCCTGTGCTGCGCCACATCCCACCCACGCATTTTGTGGGCAATGCCCTCACTGGCTTGGGCACGCTCTTTGTCATTTCGCCCTTGCTGCGTCCCATCGTAGCGCGTAAGAATCGCAGTCGTGCAGCCCAAACGCTCCGCAACTCTTCGTGGGGAAGCGCCTTTTTCAACATCATCTTCTTCGTGCGTTGGTGCATCGCCACCTACTTGGTGTTTTACATATTGGAATACCTCTCTCCCTTCGCGTGGTACTACCATCTCCCCCTTGCCTTTGGCATCATGATTTTGGTCGCCAATAGTCGTTGGGTGAAATATCGTTCCATCAAGGCAGAGCGTCGTTTTGCCCACAACCTTCGCCAGCGCGAAGTGGTGGCTCAGCAGAAGAGTTCTCAAGAATACGGCTTTGCTCGCCGTCTTTCTGCGCGCGATGTGCACTTTGCTCGCTTGGTGGTGCCCCCCTTCTCGCAGTGGGCAGGTCGCTCGCTTGCCGAACTCGACTTTTCGTCCAACGAGGGTGTCATGGTGGCTGCCATCATTCGCCAAGACATTCGCATCAATGCTCCCGATGGTCACATGAGCATCTTCCCTGGTGACGAATTGGAGGTGATTGGCGACGACACGAGTTTGGAAACCTTTGCCCAGCGCATGACGATTGAAGTGGAATATCTAATCGAAGATGACGGTTGCGACCACAGTCTTCTGTTGCGCCGCATCGAAGCCCGTCCCACATCTACTCTCCTCCCTTGCACCGTTGCAGAGAGCGGCATCCGCGATGTTCACCGCTGTATGCTCGTCGGAGTGGAAGATGCCTCAGGCAGTGTGGAACTCGCTGAGGCTTCTCGCGTGCTTCAACCCACAGACATTCTTTGGGTAGTGGGTGAGGAATGCCATCTTCGAGCTCTAGAAGCCAGTCTAAAAGGAACAGAAAATCCCTAATCACAAATTGCAAGAAAAACTAGAGTTACTAGAAAAACTAGCCCCTCTAACGTCTAATCTCTAAGGTCTAAAGACTCTTTCATTTATCTCCGAGCCACGCTTGTCGTGGGGAGCAAAAAGGGTCTGAGATCCTCTAACGTCTAACGTCTAATGTCTAACGTCTATATCATCGGTGGTGGTGCAGCAGGCTTCTTCCTTGCCATCACGCTTCGCGAAATCTCTCCTACCACGCACGTCACTCTCGTAGAGCGCGCCAGTCAACCGCTGACGAAGGTGCGCGCCACTGGTGGAGGTCGATGCAACGTCACCAACACTTTTGCGCACATCGACCAACTCCAAGAGGTGTATCCTCGAGGTGCGCGCTTGATGCAGCGACTCTTCCGCACCTTCTCGCCCAGCGATGTCTACGAATGGTGGGAACTGCATGGTGTGCCTCTCAAAGTGGAGGACGAAGGACGTGTGTTCCCCCTGAGCAACACGAGCGACGCCATAGCCCAATGTCTGCTCGATGAAGCCAAGCGTCTAGGCATAGAACTCCTCACCAACACGAGTTTGCAGCACTTCGCTCCCCACCCAGATGGGGGATTTTCCCTCACCCTACGCAAGAGCGGCGAAGACCGTGTGGTGCGCTGCGAGCAGTTGGCACTCACCACGGGAGGTGCTCCCCATGGCGAAGGGTTTGACGCGCTCAAAGCCTCAGGACATCAACTCGAAACGCCCTGTCCATCGCTCTTCAACTTCCGCATTGCCGATGAGTCCCTGCGCCAACTTTCGGGCATAACGCTCGATCATGTACTGCTCACTCTAGCAGGTACAAAGGTGCGCACTGAGGGATCGCTGCTCCTCACACACCAAGGCATCAGTGGACCAGCCGCATTGCGTCTCTCATCTCACGGAGCGCGCTTGCTTGCCGAACGTAATTATCGAGGAGAAATCCTCATTTCGTGGTTGGGCACTACGGATTTTGACGCCACTCTCTCGCTCCTGAAGCAGATGCAAAGCGAACTGTCGGGCAAAACGCTTGGTACAGCGCGCCCCACTTTCTCCCTCTTGCACGATTTACTCGGACTCACCCCTGCCGACCTCGGACGTGGGGAAGAAAAAGTGGACTATACCTCATCGCCTCTCCCACAACGGCTGTGGCACCATCTGTTGCAACGCGCAGAACTGCCCACCGATCGCCGCTGGAGTGAATTGGGCAAGAAGAATTTCAACCGCCTTGCCACTCTACTCACAGCAGATGCCTACCCCCTTGTGGGACGTGGCACGCACAAAGACGAATTTGTCACCTGCGGCGGTGTGTCGCTCTCCTCGGTCAATGCCAAGACCATGGAGAGCAAATCGGCACCTGGACTTTTCTTTGCTGGAGAGATGCTCGACATTGACGCCTTGACAGGGGGCTACAATCTCACTGCCGCTTGGGTTACTGCCTACGTCGCCGCCCACGGCATGGCGAAACAGTGGGAGGAGAAGGCAGAGTAAGACTCCGCCAGTGCTATATCTGAGCAAGCAACATAGTATTGTCAAGTTGCTCGCACGGAAGTTTGTGCACATTCACACAGAAGCATACAGCCATCACTTTGAAGTGAAAAGAGAAAACATAGAAGACTCTACCATCCACACAGAAGGGAAAGCGACACTAACGCAGAAGGAAAAGCGAAATGTCTAGAAGTATTAAAGGACACTTGCTGAGAGATACACGCATTCACTCTGCTGTATGAACAAAACAATCGGGAAGAACCTTACGGCTCTTCCCGATTTTCGTATCCTCAGCGCGGAGGAGTAAAAGTAAATGCTCAGCAGATGCACTGAGGAGCATACAAGATTAACCTTGCACAGGGTGACTGTAGGGCTTGCCCTCTGCGAGTTCGCGCACACTGTTGAGCGTGGTGGTGGCGATGTTGTAGAGCGCTTCTTCGGTGAAGAAGGCTTGGTGAGAGGTGAGCACCACATTAGGCGCACTGAGCAAACGCGCAAGAACATCGTCCTTAATCATGTTGTCGCTGCGGTCTTCGTAGAAGTATTCCTTCTCTTCTTCGTAAACGTCGAGACCAGCAGAACCGATGTGGTGCGTGCGAAGTCCTTCGATGAGGTCTTCCGTGTTGATGAGTTGACCACGCCCCGTGTTGATGATCATCACGCCCTTCTTCATCTTAGCGATGCTCTCCGAATTCACGATGTGCTTGGTCTCAGGCGTGAGTGGGCAGTGTAGGGAGATGATGTCGGAATTGGCGTAGAGCGTGTCGAGATCTACGACTTCCACCCCATATTGCTTGGCAAATTCGTGGTCGGGATAAAGGTCATAAGCCAAGATGCGCATGCCGAAACCAGAGAGAATCTTGATGAGCACCTTAGCGATTTTACCCATACCGATGAGACCTACGGTGCGACCATTCATGTCGAAGCCCAAAAGTCCCTTCAAACGGAAGTTACCTTCGCGCGTACGGTTCACAGCACGATAAATCTTACGGTTGAGACTCAGCATGAGTGCCACGGCATATTCTGCCACAGCATAAGGAGAGTAGGCAGGCACGTGCACTACATCAATGCGTCCCTTGGCAGCCTTGAGGTCCACATTGTTGAATCCGGCGCAGCGCAGTGCGATGAGTTTCACACCATACTCCACCAATTTCTCAATCACTTGGGCGTTGCATTCGGCATTGACAAAGATGCACACCACATCCGCTCCCTTAGCCAAGGGAACTGTCTTGAGCGAAAGGTGCTCTTTGTAGTACTGGATATCGAAACCATAGTTGGCGTTGGTGGCTGCAAAGGAAGTTTCGTCATAGGAATGACTGTCGAAAAATGCGATTTTAAGTGCCATAACAAATTCTGTTCTTTGGATTAACTTTGATAGTTGTGTCTATGTATGGAGCGTGCAAGCCTACAATTTCCTCTGTTTAGGGAGCACTGCAGCATACCGCCCACTGTTCTTGGTGCAAAGGTAGGAAGTTTTGTCAGGTGCGACAAAAAAAAGACACAGCAAAGCGATGATTTTTTCCTTGCTGTGTCTTGTTTGTTTGCAGGGGTTGGCATTTTCAGGGCAAGACGCCTCCCTACAAGGGTTAGTTGTCCGTTTTGCGCTTGCGACGCTTGCTCTCCGTCTGCGGTGCATCGGGTTCCTCGATGCTCGCAATGGCACGCACCTGCTGATATTTCACCACTGAGAATCCTTCCAAAGCCACATCGGTGAGCAAACGCTTCTTGAGATGGAGCAAATCTTTAATATCCTTGATGGTGTTCATCACTCGTGTGCCCACCGTTTTGTTCTCCGTAGGCACTGAAAGTTGGCGCATGAAATGTTGCATCGCCTTGACCTCCGTGAGAAAATAGCGTGCGCCCTTCTCCACTCGCTCTGCCAAGTGCTCATGGGTGGCATAGTCGTCGTGGAGAGCGATGAGGGTTTCAAACTGCGGACGGAATTTCAGTGCCACAGCCACCATCTTTTGTTGGAGGAGTAGGCGTTGATTTTGACAATCTTGTAGGGTGGCAGGGATGCGCTTGTAGAAATGCTCTTGCAACAGGCGCAAAAGCGCATCGAAGAGGATGAGCAACTGACCAAAATCGAAGAGTTCGGTCATGAGAGCAAAGAAATAGTTGCGCTCCATGGCTGCCACCTCCGTTTCGTTGGGTACTTGCTCCGCCATGGCATGAGAAAACTGCACCACCGAAGCATCCTGAATGATGGCTTCTCGCGGTATCGGCGCCGAAAGCACCATTCCCTCGAGGGTTTTGCAGCGCGAGAGTGCCACATACGCCTGACCATGGGAGAAAGCACTCTGCACGTCGATAATGGCGCGCTCGAACGTCAATCCCTGACTCTTGTGCACCGTGATTGCCCATGCCAAACGGAGGGGGATTTGCTTGTAAGTGCCGTCCACCACCTCCTCAATTTCGTTGGTCTTTTCGTTGAGCGTGAAGCGGCTGTTTTGCCAAGTTTCCATGCCCACTTCTATCTCTTCTGCCGAATCGTTGGGACGCACCGTCACCGTGTTGTCGGAAATGTCGGTGATTTCGCCCAACATACCATTATAATAGCGGTGTTCGCCCGAACTATCGTTTTTGATGAACATCACCTGCGCTCCACGTTTGAGGGTCAGCACCTCGGCAGCGGGATAGGAGCCCTCAGGGAAAGTGCCTTCGACCGTGGCGCGAAAATCTTTTTCTGTCGCTGCCAGTTTCGCCATCTCTTGTGCATTGATGTTGTCGGCTTGGTGATTGTGAGTCACGAGTCGCACATAGGTAGCTCCCGAAGCCTTGAAATTGGGCAGGTAGCGCGCATTGAGCAGCTGGAGCGTGCGGTCGTCTGCCCGATTATCACGAACGGCGTTGAGGAGGTCTAGGAAATCGAGGTCGGTTTGTCGATACACCTTTTGCAGTTCGATGGTGACAAAAGGCGTTTGCTTCAGCGCACGGCTCGAAAAGAAAAACTCCGAGTCGTAGTATTTCATGAGGATTTCACGATCTTCCTCGCGCACCACGGGGGGCAACTGCTGAAGGTCGCCAATCATCAAGAGCTGCACTCCCCCAAAAGGTCGAGGGTCGGTGCGCAAGCGACGGAGCGCAGCATCCATGCAGTCCAAGAGATCGGCACGCACCATGGAGATTTCGTCGATAACGATGAGATCGAGCGAACGAATCAACTTGCGCTTTCGATTGGAAAATCGGAATTGCTCATTGGAAAATCGGCTTCCGGGGATGTACATGCCGAAGGGCAGTTGGAGAAAGGAGTGAATGGTCACTCCTCCAGCATTGATGGCAGCGATGCCCGTGGGCGCGAGCACCACCATGCGCTTGTGCGACTCCTCGCGAAGCTGACGCAAAAATGTCGTCTTTCCCGTGCCAGCGCGACCCGTGAGAAAGAGGTTGGTATGGGTGTGCTCTATAATTTTATGCGCCAATTCGCGCTCTACATTTGCCATATTCAGTGTTTTGATGCCGTATTTTTTTGGACTAAACCTACCTAAAATGAGAAAAACGAGGGATTTTCCTGCAAAAGTACGGCTTTTTTGCTAGGTATTGATTAAATTTGCAGACAACCTCGGTCAGAAGTACGCTCTTCTGCCTCCCCAACATTTGCAAGACATGACATCTCCCAACGAAGTTACCCCATCCCATCCTGCCCTTGATACTCCGCACCACGGACACTCTCCTTCACCACACGGAGGGCACCCCTCTATGAATGGTCAAGGCAAGGCAATGACTATGGGGGATAAGGCACTCCGCATGGCGGTGATCGATAACAACGTGTTGGCGTGTCGTGGTTTGCAGGGATTGTTGCAACGCCTCATTCCCATCGGCACCATCGACACTTTCGATAGTCATGAGGTTCTATTAGAGAATCAGCCCAATCTGTATGCACATTTCTTTGTGTCGGCACGCATCTATTTTGAGCATGCGTCCTTTTATCGCCAGCGTCCTTTCCAAACGATTGTCCTGACCAATGGTGAAAACCTACCTCCTGTGCCGGGGGTGACGATGCTCAATGTGTGCCGTCCCGAAGAGGAGGTGGTGACCGACTTGCTGCAACTCCACAGTCATGGACACGGACATGGACAGCATCGTCCGCGTGCCTCAAGAGCAGAACTCGAAGCCTTGTGGAATCCCCACAACGAAGAGGAGCGTCAACCCCTCACCTTGCGAGAAATCGAGGTGGCAACGCTCTTGGCCAAAGGGCTTATCAACAAGGAGGTGGCAGAACGCCTCAACATTAGCATGACAACGGTCATCACGCACCGCAAAAACATCATGACCAAGCTCGAAGCTCACTCCTTGTCCGACATCATCATCTATGTGGTGATGAATGGCTATCTCGATTTGGGAGAATAGCTCACGCTAGGGCTGTGCTCACCCTCTGCAGGGCTTTACTCAAACCCCTGCGCCAAGAGGCAATCGCGCACTTCAAAGAGGTGGTGCACTTGCGCGCCATAGGTGGGATTTTCGTAGTGCATTTGCACGACATCAAAATAATTGCGCACCATCACTTTAAGGTCGGGAATCACCATGCCTGGGCGCAACTGGATGCGTTGGGGCAAGCGGTCGAATCGTTCACGAAACCACACCACGAGTTCTTGAATCACTGCGCGGTCATAAGTCTTTTGATAGGGAATTGACATAGTAAAAACTGTAAACTTGCACCTCTCTATTTCTTAGGCGTCAACTCCAAAGCAGTAAGGAGTCTGATGCACTAGGGCATTTTCAGCTAGAGGGGTGCTCATGTGTAGTGCAAATTTACGCATTATTCTTTAGCACAAAAAGTTCTTGCGCTGCAAAACGTGCGCTGCTCCCTCCCTTTCTCCACACAGACTTCTTTTTTCGTAGCCTTGTCCCTCCCAAACGGGCTTTATTTC
>JABZGM010000077.1 GCA_015259235.1 Alloprevotella sp.
TGTATAGAGTTTGCCATCAGAGAAGGCTCCTGCCCCACCCTCTCCGAAGGAATAGTTGCTCTCGCTGTCGACGATGTGATCGCGCGAGATGGCAGCGAGGTCTTTTTTGCGTCCATCTACGTCGCGTCCGCGCTCAAGGACGATGGGGCGGACGCCAAGTTCTACGAGTCGGAGGGCTGCAAAGAGTCCGCCTGGTCCTGCTCCGACAACAATGGCTTGTGGGGCGGCACTGACATCGCCATAGTGGATGCGCTCGAAGGACAGTGTGGTGGGGTCTTCGTCGACGAAGACCTCAAGGGTGAGATTGACCATCACCTGTCGTTGTCGCGCATCAATGCTGCGCTTCACAGTGCGGATGGCATGAATCTGCTGAGGGTCGACTCCAAGACGCTGGGCAACATCTGCACGGAGGTTGGCAGCATCATAGGCTACCTGAGGGAGAACACGGAGTTGGAGGGAAGTAGACATTAGAGAGTAGACGTTAGAGGGTCATAGACCCTTTTATGCTCGCCACGACAAGCGTGGCTCGATTAGACATTAGGGGCTAGCGCGATTGGGCTAGAAGAACTAGTATCTCTAGAAGCACTAGAACCTCTAGAAGCACTAGAAAGACTAGACGCTAGAAAGCACTAGAAGAAACTAGACAGACTAGAGAGTTGAGGCAAATTTACAACTTATTTTTTGCATATTAAGCAGAAAGAGTGTAACTTTGTGGCAAATATCACGCGCAATGATTGAAAAAGATAATCATTGTGTTCTTTCATTTCTCCTAAAACTATGACAAAAGGAAAAGTAGATGCCTTGCTGGGCATTGTCTTTGGCGACGAAGGTAAGGGTAAAGTGGTGGACTATTTTACTCCTCGCTATGATCTCGTGGCACGTTTTGCTGGCGGTCCTAACGCTGGTCACACGATTATCTTTGATGGCAAGAAGTTTGTGCTTCGTTCCATCCCCTCGGGTATCTTTGATGAGGGTAAGGTGAACATCATCGGTAATGGTTGTGTCATTGCTCCCGACCTCTTTATGAATGAGGCGCGCGAGTTGGAGTCAGCAGGATATGAGATTGCAGAACGTCTACACATCAGTCGCCGCGCGCATTTGATTCTTCCCACACACCGCGTGCTTGACCGCGCTTATGAAGCGGCAAAGGGCAAGAGCAAAGTGGGCACTACGGGCAAGGGCATTGGTCCGACCTACAGCGACAAGGCTGCGCGTGTGGGACTCCGTGTGGGCGACATCCAAGGAGATTTTCTACCCAAATATGAAGCCCTGAAAGCACGTCACCTCCAAATCTTGAAGGATCTGGGATTCACCGACTTTGACATCACGGAGGAGGAAAAGACGTGGCTGGAAGGCATCGACTATATGCGCCGTTTCCCCATCACCGACACGGAACACGAGATTAACCGCGCTTTGGCAGAAGGAAAGAACGTGTTGGCAGAGGGTGCACAAGGGTCGCTATTGGACATTGATCACGGCACTTATCCCTTTGTTTCTTCCTCTTCGACCACCATTGGTGGTGTTTGCACGGGCTTGGGCATTGCTCCCCAAAGCATTGGTCGTGTGTGGGGTATTTTCAAGGCTTACTCTACTCGTGTGGGTAGCGGTCCCTTCCCCGTAGAACTGTTTGACGAGACAGGCGAGGAGATTCGCCGTGTGGGCAAAGAGTTTGGTGCGGTGACCGGTCGCAACCGCCGTTGTGGCTGGGTGGATCTTGTGGCACTGAAATATGCCATCATGGTGAACGGTGTGACGGACTTGGTGATGATGAAGGCGGATGTGCTGGATTCGTTTGAGGAAATCAAGGTGTGCGTGGCTTACGAAAAGGACGGTGAGCGCACGGAAGATATGCCTTACGACACCGAGGGCTGGGCTCCAGTGTATGAAACTTTGCCAGGTTGGCACTGCGACTTGACCGGTGTGCGCGCTGAAGCGGATTTCCCCAAAGAATATGCGGACTACATTGCTTACCTCGAAAAGAAATTGGCAACGCGCATTGCTATCCTCTCTGTGGGTCCCGAACGCGATGCTACGATTATTCGATAAACCACAAAGAGATGCGGAGCAGAGGTGAGTAAATTTCCCTCCTTTGCAACAAAAACAATCATCACTCATTGGTGATGAACTAAAAAAAGGATTTCTCAGCCATAGCGGTTGGGAAATCCTTTTTTTTGTGACAGAAAACTTGCGCAGTGGGCAAGCGAAGGTGTGGCTATTCGTCATGATGAGCTTTGGAGTTAGATAGCAGGCAACTGCATGCCACGGACTTTGCGGAAGAGGTCGAGGGCATAAACATCGGTCATGCCGGAGAGATAGTCAAGGACAGCCATGATGCGCGTGGCAAGATCAGGGGCATGCACCTCATATTGCGAAGAAACGTGACGCAGGAGGAGTTTGGAATAGGTTTTCTCGGGCTGTACCACTGCGGTTGTCATGAGCGACAAGAGGGTGTAGATGATGTGATAACCCGACAGTTCGATGTCTGCCACCTCTTTGGAATGATAGATGCGGTTGCGCGCCACCTCGGCACAGCGTTGATAGGCAGTGGAAAGCGGAGCTGGGAGTTGGCTGATGAGCGAACCTTTGAAGCTGCCAGCGAGGATTTCGGTTTCGTGCTCCACAAAGACCTCCACGCAAGCACGCTCGAGGGCGTTGATGACGCAGGAACGGAGATAGGCAATTTGTTCGCCAGCGTCGGTGTCTTCGGGATAAGCAGTGCTGAGGCTGTGTTGCTCCTCTTCGGAAAAGAAACCTAGGAGGAGTTGGCGCGTCTCCTCGGTGGAGAGGATGCGGAGTTTGTGGGCATCTTCGATGTCCATCACCTCATAGCAGATGTCGTCGGCAGCTTCTACCAAAAAGACGAGGGGGTGACGGGCAAATCGCTGATGCTTGCCGTGGCTCTCTAGTGCAGGGATGCCCAATTCATTGAAAATGTGCGCAAAGGCTTCTCGTTCTGCCTCGAAGAATCCGAATTTCGGATGGGTGGCGAGGGAGGATGAGAAAGGATATTTGGCAATGGCTGCGAGGGTGCTATAAGTCATGACAAATCCTCCTGCGCGGCGTCCGTGGAATTGGTGAGTGAGAAGGCGGAAGGTATTGGCATTACCATCGAAATGGGTGATGTCGTTCCACACTTCGATGGGGAGTTGTTCGCGAAAATAAAGTCCCTCGCCCTCAGCAAAGAAGGAACGAATGGCGGCTTCTCCTTCGTGTCCGAAGGGGGGATTGCCCAAATCGTGTGCCAAACAGGCGGCACTGACGATGGCACTGATGCTTTCGAGTGCGACCACGTCTTCTCCGCTGTAGCGTGGGATGAGCAGGCGCGCTACGTCAGCTCCCAAGGAACGTCCTACGCTGGAAACTTCGAGGGAATGCGTGAGACGGTTGTGCACAAATACGCTTCCGGGAAGGGGGAAAACTTGGGTCTTGTTTTGCAACCTACGGAAGGGGGAAGAAAAGATGAGTCGGTCGTAGTCGCGCTGAAACTCAGTGCGCTGTTCTGTTGCTGAGCGTTGGGTGTTTTGCTTTCCCCAACGCGCAGAGGAGATGAGTTGTTGCCATTTCATATTGCAAATATAGGGGTTTTAAGGAAATACTGCGCATGATATAGAGAGAATCTGAGATTTTCTTAGTATTTTTGGAGTCGCAGACCCCTTTGTCTTCTGATTTACTTCACCACTGGCAAGGGGACTTCAACGAGAGAAGGGCGGATTCACCACAACAAAATGTGGGTCTGCCCCCTTGATATTGAACAAACTTTGTCACTAGCTGAGGGATTGTTCTCTCCAGCTCTCTCTAGTTCTCTCTTCACACAGCATTTATCGAGACACTCGATGTCGCACACACAGAATATGCAAGTTAAAATCGTCAATCTTTCAAAGCATCCGTTACCCGAATACGCCACTCCCCAAAGTGCGGGACTGGATCTCCGTGCTAATATTGAAGCACCTATCACATTGAATCCCTTGGAGCGCACGCTCGTGCCCACAGGACTCTACATCGCGCTGCCCGAAGGCTACGAAGCGCAGGTGCGCCCTCGCTCGGGACTCGCGCTGAAACATGGAATCACGGTGCTAAACTCTCCCGGCACGGTGGATGCAGACTACCGTGGTGAACTGCGCGTGATTTTGGTGAATCTGAGCAATGAACCTTTTGTCATCAACGATGGCGAACGCATCGCGCAAATGGTGGTAACGAAATACGAACAAGTGGAATGGCAACCTGTTGAAGTGCTCGAAGACACCGAGCGCGGAGCAGGCGGATTTGGACATACGGGGAAGTAGACGTTATAGGTTAGAGGTCGCGGACCCCTTTCTGCTCGCCACGACAAGCGCGGCTCGGGGGCTCGGGGGCTTAGGGGTTAGACGTTAGATTATCTAGAGAAACTAGAAATCCTATAACCTCTAGAGAAACTAGACTCTATAGAAGCACCAGCCCCTGTTCTCTAGAAAACAAGAAAATCCGTGATGATAAAAAGAAAACTTTCATCATTTCACCTCCTGGCTGTGATGGGATGGATGTTGCTCAGCCTTTTGCTGCTGGGCTGCTCCAACTATGCGCGCAACTATACCCCACCTACCCTGAAGGATGGGGCGATTCGCGCTAGAAACCTCCTTTCATTGAAACAACGTCGCGAATTTGATGGGATATATCTCGAGGCAATGCGCCAGAAATATCGCGGAAACGCTGATGCTTCCTTCGATTTGCTCGATCGGGCATTGATGATAAACCCGAACGATGCCGACGCGCTCTTCCAACAGGGATTGCTCCTGCTGCAATCGGTGGGTTATTCTGACAGCTTGTTGCGACAACGCGGGGAACGACAGTTGCAACTGGCGCAACAACTGGCGCCTTCCAATAAGTATTATCGCGAGATGCTCGGCAACTATTGGACCCAAACTCAACGCTTTGAGCGCGCACTCCGCCTCTACGAACTGGTGGCAGCAGACGAACCCACAGAGGAAAATCTCAAGATGCTGGAAATGCTGCAAGAACGCACCAACAACTGGGATGCTGCACTGCAGACCTTGGACAGAATCACCACCTTGGGGGGAAAGTCGAACGAAGTGGTGATTAAAAGAGTTAATATCCTGGAATATCAAAATCGCATTCCCGAAGCGGTGACCACTCTCCGCGACTGGTGCGAAGCCAATGATGGGGACAATTATCCACGTGTCTTGCTGGCTAACCTCTATCTGCGTAATCAACACTTGGAACGCGGACGAGAAATCATGGACGACATCGCGATGAGCGATCCCCACAATGAGTGGGTGCCAATGCTCCGACTCGTATATTATCGCAAAAAAAACGATGTCGACAACTACGACAAGACGCTCGGTGACATTGCCGCTGACACAATTTTGCCTGTAGAACAGAAAGTGAATATGTTCCGTGAATCTGCGGCTTGGTTGCAGGAAGGCAAATACGACAAAGAGAAGGTGTACCAACACGCGGTGGTGGCAATGAACCAGCGCGATGCTGGAGTGACGATGGGCGGATGGTTGGTGCAATTTATTCAAGAATTCAAATTTCCTGAAAGCCAACTGGCAGTGCCTGCACTGGCGATATTCCGCGAAAATCCCAACGATGAGCGTGCTATCATGCAGCTGCTCCGCGACGCGGTGAACCGCAATGATACGGACCAACTAGATACCATTTGTCAACGTGGACGGGAATTGCACCCTGACAATGAGCTGTTCTACTATTTTGGGGCAATCGCTGCTTACAACAGAGAGGACGATGCCTGTGCGATGGAGATTCTCGAAGATGGAGTGAAGGTGATGTCGAACAACACAGATAGTTCTGTGGCTTCGCAAATCTACTATATGCTGGGAGATGCTTATATCCAGAAGAAACAAGTGGAACGGGCTTTTGCGGCTTACGATTCTTCTCTGGTAAAAGACCCCAACAATGTGCAGACCCTCAATAATTATGCTTATCACCTCAGCACTAGGGGCATGCAACTCCAACGTGCGGTGAAACTGGCTCAACGTGCCACCGAGATTGAGCCGCACAACACCATCTATCTCGACACTTATGCTTGGGCACTCTACAAAGCAGGCAAATATGCCGAAGCTAAAACGGTGACCGACTCTATGTGGGTGGCTTTTGAAAAAGAAGGACAATCAGATAAGCCTGACGCGGGCTACTATGACCGTTCGGGCGACATCTATTTCAAAGCTGGAGCCTCGAAAGACGCTGCACAGATGTGGAAAGAGGCTCTGCAGCTTACTAACGATCACAAAGAACAGCGCAAACTGCGCGCAAAACTGCAGAAAGTGCGGTGACGATGTGAGATTTGAAACGCAAATCAGATTGATTCAATGAAAAAGATATTTTCTCTCTTGGCACTCGTGGCGGTATTGCTCGGTTGCTCTTCTATGTTTACAGGTTGCTCTACGCTGCGTGGCGATCAGGCTTATCGTCCCAACGAACCTTTGGCAGTGACGGCAAAAATAGCTGCCGATTTGGAGGCAAGCACCATCAACCAGAGTGTGGGCGGCACCCTCCGCTTGCAACGCGACCGACAAGTGCAACTCTCTTTGAGCAAATTTGGCATCGAAGGCGCACGCATCATCTTCACCCCCGATAGTGTCATTGTGCTCGACCGCATCAACAAGCGTTATCTCAAAGACACCTATGCTGGTCTCAATGGCATGCTCAGCGAAATGCCTATGCTCAGCTTTGACAAGGTGCAACGCTTCTTCTGGAACGACAACCGTAAGAGCACAGAGACTGCCGACTTCAATGTCATGGGGTTTGTGCCGGTGGAAGTTTATATCCATCGCAACAAAACTACGAATGTGCGCGGCTATCGCATCGCACGCCACACAGTGTTTGCCGTCAATGCCTTTGAAAAGGAATTTAAGTTGAATCTCAAGCTCAACAAAGTGCGTATCAACTACGACTGGAACAGTCACGTGCGCATCCCCTCAGGCTATACTCCTATGAAGCCCGAAGCCATCTTGAAGTTGTTCAAGTAGGCAGCCCCTCCCTCATCACGTAGCTGCAGCACCACAGCGCGGCATTGCCCCACTTGTTTTCCACTATCACTACCCTTAAGTAATGTATAAAATTCTCTTCTCCTTGTTGCTGAGTGTCTTTTGCTCCACCTCACAGATGGTGGCGCAGACTTCGCGTCGCAAAACGACTACAGCGACAGTGAAATCAAAGAAAACGAACAAGAACACCGCAAAACAAACCAAGAAGACGGGAAAGAAGGGCAAAGCATCGCCAACTCCTACCAACGAAGGCATCCGCAAACTTCAATCGGAACAAGCAACCCTCAAACAGAAGATGGCGGAATCCCAGAATCAGTTGGCTACGACTCGCAAGGATGTGAAAGCGCAACTGGCGACCTTGCAAATGATCAATGGACAAATCTCCGACCAACAGAAGGTGGTGACGGGTCTGCAGGTGCAAATCGACACCCTCAACCACCGCATCAGCACGCATGAACAAGAATTGCGCGAACTCGAAGCGGATCTCACCGAATGCAAGCGTCGCTACACGAGAGGCGTACTCTATATGTACCGCAATCGTCTGATGCAAAATAAGTTGATGTTTATCTTTTCGGCTGATAACTTCCGACAAATGTATCGTCGTCTGCGCTACACCCAAGAATATGTGAAATACCAACGTGTGCAGGGACAAATCATCGCTGCCAAAGAACAAGCGGTGAGAGAGAAACGCAACCTCCTTTCGGGGGAACGTGTGGTGCAGGGGAAACTGCTGACGCAGGGTAAGGCACAACAAACAGTGCTCGAAGGACAACAACGCAACCAACAAGTGGTGGTGACGGATCTCAACAAAAAACAAGCGGAACTCCAATCGACACTGGCACAACAGCAACGACAGTACAACGCACTGAATGCAAAAATCGAACAGTTGATTCGTGCGGAAATCGAAGCGGCTGAACGTCGTCGCAAGGCTGAAGAAGCGCGCCGTGCCGCAGAAGCGGAAGCCAGAAAGAAAGCAGCAGAAGCAGCACGCAAAGCCGCGGAAGAGCGTCGTCGTGCGGCAGAAGCAGCACGTAAGGCGGAGGCAGAAGCCCGAAGAGCGGAAGCGGAAGCTCGCAGAAAAGCGGCTGAGTCTGAACGCAAAGCCGAAGCCGCGCGCAAACGTGGCGAAGAGCGCGCAGCTCGTGAAGCCCGTGCGGCACAAGCTCGCGAAGAAGCGCGTGCAGCTGAACAAGCACGCGCAGCCGCAGCAGAAGCGCAACGCGCACGCACTGCGACGGAAGAGGCAAATCGGGCTACGGCTACTGCCAACCAGAACACTTCCGCTCCAAGCGATGCAAGACTGACCGGAAGTTTTGCTTCCAACCAAGGACGCCTACCCATGCCCATCACTGGCAACTACACAATTTCTAGCCACTTCGGGGCTTACAACGTGAATGGTCTCAATGGGGTGACGCTTGACAATAAGGGTATCAACCTCACTGCTCCTGCTGGTGCTCAAGCACGCTGTGTGTTTGATGGAGAGGTCACTGCCATCTTCTCCATGGGAGGCATGACCAACGTGATTGTGCGCCATGGTAGCTACATCACGGTCTATTGTAATCTCACGGGAGTTTCCGTGCGGCAAGGTCAGCACGTTGCGGCTCGACAAACGCTGGGCAGTGTGGCTCGCGATGCATCGGGCAACTGCACCCTGCACTTCCAACTGCGTCACGAAACGCAGAAGCTCAACCCGGAGCGTTGGTTGCGACGCTAAATCATTGTCCGGTATTAAGTCATTTCCTCTAGGGAGGTGTTGCAAAACTCGTTTTTGCAGCACCTCCTTTTTGATGTTTGACAAAGAGACGTTCTTCTCTTGATGAAATGCCATTTCCTCTCATCACTATTAGTTTTTGCTTGAAGACTTCGACAAGAAGGCTATACACTCATCATCACAGAAAATGAATTATTAACCAAATACGCAGGTTTGAGT
>JABZGM010000078.1 GCA_015259235.1 Alloprevotella sp.
TTGATGTGGTCGGTGATAAACATAAGGTTGCCAATGGCAAAATCAGGGTTGACACCTCCTGAAGCGTTGGAAACGAAGAGTGTTTTTATGCCGAGTTCGTGCATTACACGAATGGGGAAAGTGACTTGCTTCATGTCATAGCCTTCGTAGTAGTGGAAACGACCTTGCATGGCAAGTACTTCCTTGTTGCCCAAACGTCCGAAGATGAGGCAACCAGAGTGCCCTTCCACTGTAGAAACGGGGAAGTTTGGGATATCTGCATAGGAGAATTTTTCAATGACTTCGATTTCTTCTGCCAAACGTCCAAGACCGGTGCCTAAGACAATGGCAGTGTTGGGACGAAGCGAGGTGTGGGCTTTAATCCACTGAGCGGTTTCTTGAATTTGAGCTAACATAACGCTGAATAATCTGTCGCAATGTTTCCGATTGTTCGAAAAGCACTTGGACGGTTATGGGAATAGGTTTTATTTTTTTTCGTATGTTTTGGGGCAAGTTGAGCTGCTCTAAACGTACGGCATCCTTTTCGGTGGTGAAAATGGTAGAGTAGTGTGTGCTTTGATCAATGATGTGCGCGCAATCTGCAGCAGAGAAATGATGATGATCGGAAAATGCGAGGTGTTCCACACGAATGCCTTGCCCTTCTAGATGCCTCACCAATGGGCTGGGATTGGCAATACCTGTGATGAGGAGAGCCTCTTTTACAGCAGGAAGGGGAGGATATCCAATGGTGGTGAAGAAGATGGGAAGTTCTTCTTCGGTCGGATTCAGAGGATGTATGGATCGCAGCGCAGCGGCTTTTGCATTTTGCTGAGCGATCGACAATGTTTGAGGACACTTTGTGACAATAATCACGTCGGCTCTAACAGCCCCTCTAGCATTTTCACGCAAGCGACCTGCTGGTAATAAGCTGTCGTTGTCGTAGGTATGCGAATAGTCAGTGAGCAGGAGGTTTAGACCAGGCGATACGTAGCGATGTTGGAAAGCATCATCGAGCACAATAACCTCTGGTGGATTGTTGAGTTGCAGCAAGGTTTGTATGCCAATGGCACGCTTTTCGCAAACTGCCCCAATGAAATTGCGTTCGGCGAAGTGGCGAAACAGTTGAAGGGGCTCATCCCCAACGTCAGCTGCGGTGCTGGTGGGGGCGATGAGCCGAAAACCCCGTGTCTTACGTCCGTAACCACGGGACAAAACGGCAACACGCTTGTCCATTTGCAGTAATTGCTCTACAATCCACTGCGTGTGTGGTGTTTTTCCCGTTCCTCCCACAGCGAGATTACCGACTCCAATGATGGGAGTGGCAAATCGCTGTGTGGAAAGGTGTCCATGATCAAACGCCCAATTTCGCAGTCTGGTCACCCCATCATAGCACCAAGCTAGAGGGAGGAGGATTGTGCGCAATAGTTGTTGGGCGAATGTTGTTGACATAGAAGGGGGAAAAGGGAAGTCTTACAAATAACCTCTGAGAAGTGGGAAAGTAGGTATAGAGAGAGGGACTACTTATCTGAAACTGATGGTGAAGGGTAAGCGAGCTTGCATATAATTATGTTGATCCACTTGATGGAGCATCTGCAAGGGCTCGTAGTATTCTCCGAGCGCTGTACGAATTTTACGCTCCATATAGTCGTCAGTGTTCGTGTTAGCCTTGAGATTCTCCAGCCAACTGGGAGCAACTGGATAGTTGTCTACTGAGTAGTCTTTCGTTTTAGCCAGTTTTGCGGCATAATCAACGGCTTGGTCGAGATTGCCGAGTTGATCCACGAGACCAATCTTAAGGGCTTTACGACCTGTCCATACACGACCTTGTCCAATCTTGTCGACTTCTTCGACAGTCATTTTGCGCCCTGCAGCCGTACGACCATCAGCAACGCGCTTGAGGAAGAGGGCATATCCATGATTTACGTGTTTCTGAAGGGCTGCTCCTCCTATTTCATCGATGCGAAGCCCACGACCGCCGAAGTCTGAGGCGCGGTTTGTTTTAACAACATCAAAGTTTAATCCGAGCTTTTTTGTGAGCAACTCGCTTGCCTCAGGAATCATAGCGAAGATGCCGATTGAGCCTGTGACGGTTGTGGGATCGGCAAAGATGCGTTGTGCCCCACAAGCCATGTAGTAGCCACCAGAAGCGGCAACACCGCCCATGGAAACGACTACGGGTTTCTTTTGTTTGAGGAGTTGGATGGCGCGCCACATTTGTTCGCTGGCATAAGCCGAACCACCTCCAGAGTTGATGCGAATGACTACAGCTTTTACGTCCTCATCCTTGGCAAGAAGGTCGAGATCATTGACTACTTTGTCTCCAACAATTTCTTCACTTCCGCCCATCAAGGCGCCAGTTCCTGCTACGTCAACGATGTTTCCGCTTGCATAATACACTGCAATGTGGTCTTTGCCTTCTTGTTGCACCAATGCAGCAAGTGTACTAGGATCAACCATGGTCAATTCGTTGCCCACGCGTTGTTGAAGTTGTGCGCGTACTTGATCAATATAGGTGAGGTCATCAACGAGCTTGAGCTTTTTATAGTCCTTCGCATCGGTAAGCATGATATAACGATCTGCATAAGCGTTGAGACTATCAGGAGATAGTTTGCGTGAAGCTCCAACAGTAGCACACATGTCTTTCCACAAACCTCCAATCAACTCTGAGATTTGCAAGCGATTAGCTTCACTCATCTGTTTTAAAGTAAAGGGCTCTACTGCACTTTTGAAGGTGCCGACTTTGAAGACTTGTGCTTTGATGCCAAGTTTTTCCATAAGTCCTGTGTAGAAGGTCGTTTGTTGTGCAATACCATGCCAATCTAGCATACCACTAGGATTGAGCAACACTTTGTCTGCTACAGAAGCTATGTAGTAAGCTCCTTGGGTGTAGCTATCAGCGTAGGCAATAATCCATTTCCCACTCTTTTTGAAATCAACCAATGCTTGACGTAATTCTTCGTTGGATGCAAAGTCGGATTGCAATGCTCCACCTTCAAGGTAAATACCTTTGATTTCTTCGCTTTCTTTTGCCACTTGAATCGCATCGAGTAGCACGTCTAGTCCTTGGGTAGTTGTTGCACCATTATTGCCCAGCAAAGCGGCTAGCGGATTCTCGGCTGGTGCTTGGTCGACGAGGGTACCGCTGAGCGATATCTTTAAAACTGAATTGTCAAACACCTGGGGCTTTTCATCACCCGAAGCAATGATGGCACCCAACATGACAAAGAACATGATGCAGCTAAACAAGCCGATTGCCATAAAACCAACGATGGTGGCGAGAACGTATTGCAAAAACTGTTTCATAGAAAGAGGTGTATAGGGTAGAGGTGTGTGATAATCCTGCTTAATTATCAGAATATTATCTTGTTTTTATTGGATTACAAGTTCTACAGGGCAGTGATCACTGCCAAAAATCTCTTGATGAATGCCAGCAGATACCAACTTTTCGTTGAGGCGTTGTGAGGTGACAAAATAGTCGATGCGCCATCCAGCGTTCTTCTCACGTGCTTTGAAGCGATAGCTCCACCAAGAATAACTATCCGTAAGTTCGGGATAGAAGAAACGATAGGTATCTGTGAATCCTGCCTGCAGAAGTTGAGTAAACTGATTGCGCTCTTCGTCGGTGAAACCCGCGTTTTTACGATTGGTCTTGGGATTTTTCAAGTCAATCTCTTGGTGCGCTACATTGAGGTCGCCGCAAATCACCACTGGTTTATGCTCATCAAGTTGTTGAACATAGGCGCGGAAAGCATCGTCCCAAGTCATGCGATAGTCTAAACGACGCAAACCATCTTGAGAGTTGGGAGTGTAAACGGTGACAAGATAAAGATTTTCAAACTCAAGTGTGATGACACGTCCTTCATGGTCGTGTTCTTCAATGCCAAGTCCGTAGCGTACACTGAGAGGTTTAATGCGGGTGAAGATGCAAGTGCCGGAGTAGCCTTTCTTTTCGGCGTAGTTCCAGTAGCTTTCATACCCTTCAAACGCGATATCTATTTGACCTTCTTGCAATTTTGTCTCTTGAAGGCAGAAGCAATCTGCATTTAGTTTTGCAAAACTTTCTTCAAAGCCTTTTTCGCGACATGCACGAAGTCCATTGACATTCCAAGATATAAATTTCATCATTGAGTTTTCTGTGTACCTATGTATATAGGGAACGGGTGAGTATTGAGAGTTATTATAAAATGAGGTAAAGTTTAGAGGAACATCACCTCTGGATGTAGCGAAATGCCGAATTTCTGCTCTACATCTTGCTGAATTGTTTGTGCCAGATGAGCAACTTCTGCTCCTGTGACTCCTCCTTTGTTGATGAGCACCAAGGCTTGTTGGGGGTGAACTCCAGCATTGCCTAAAGACTTTCCCTTCCATTGTGCTTGTTCGATGAGCCAACCTGCGGGAATCTTCACGCCATCAGGCATCGAATAGTGTGGCATATTGGGAAATCTCTCCAACAAATGTGCTGCAACTTCAGGAGCTACAATGGGGTTCATAAAGAAAGAACCCGCGCTACCAATGACTTTGGGATCTGGGAGCTTGGCGCTTCTGATGTCAATAATGGCTTGTCGCAAGTCTGCAGCACAAGCGTTTTCTGGGGAGATACCCCAATCTGCTAATCTTTGAGGGACAGATTTATGAGAAAGAACGGGAATAAAGACTTTCTTCAAGCGGAAAGTGACGTGTGTGATGATATATTTCCCACGCCAGTCTCCTTTGAACTCGCTGAAACGATAGGCATAGTGACAGTCGTCATGGAGAAGGGTGACAATTTGTTGTGTTGCAACTTCTATTGCTTCGACTTTAATGATTAAATCTCCAGCTTCTACACCATAAGCTCCTACATTTTGGACTGCCGATGCTCCAACTTCACCTGGGATGTGGGAGAGATTTTCAAGCCCATAATAGCTATGGTCAATCATGGTCGCAATGAAGTCATCCATTTCTTCTCCTGCCCCCACGCGAATTTCCACAGTTGCATCAGTCTCACTGACTTTTTCCCAGCCTTTAATGCCGCTATGCAGAATAATCCCTTCAAAATGTGGATGAACAAAGAGAAGATTACTACCTGCCCCAATGTGCAACCAATGTTGCTCGCCTATTTGGGAAAGGATGGTGCGCAATTCTTCTACAGAAGTATATTCTAGAAAAGCATCACAAGTAGCAGCAATGCCGAAAGTGTTGTGAGCTGTGAGAGAATAAGCCATATCTCAAGCAATATGAAAGGAGGAAGTGAAAAGAATGAGTGAGGAGTAGAGCAGTGAAGCTAGGCTAATTGGATTAGTTTTCGATTTGTGTAAGTATCCATTCGCCATTTTTCTTCTTGAAAGTCAGTGAGCTAGCCATACCACCAGAGAGAGACGAAATAGAAAGGACGCGGAGCTTAGAATTCTTGTAGGTTTGTCCGTAGAGAATGTTGGTGAGCTGAGAATGGGGCAGTTCTGGAGCGAAATCTTTCCATTGAGCAGAAGATATAGTTCCACTAATGCGTTGGAAATTGTCTTCATCGTAGGTTGAGAATTTGATAGATTCTGCTACGTGTGTCTTTTGAAAATCGTCGTCAGTAGCAAAGTGGTGATAGAAATCATAGAAATCGCTATTCACACTCTCCTCCATCGGTTGTTCATTGAGGGAGGTAAGCATCCATTCTCCTGATTTTCGCTCAAAATGATAGCTCTTGACGCGCTGAAGCTCCAAGTTTAACTCTTCCACAACCACCTTTTTCACAGTCGTGTCTTTCGCCATCTTTGCCCCTTTGTGGCTATCAAAAATGAGTGTGTAGACTTCGTGTGCAGCATACATTCTATCAAACTTCCAAGCATTGCGAGCAATGTGTTTTGTTTGCCCATCAATGGTGTAGGGCAGTGGGAAACTAATGCGCGAACGCTGGAATCTCCGGTTTTTCATAAAGGCAAATGCGAAATCATCAAAAAACTCATCAGCCTTTTTGGGGGGAGCAATAGTATCTTGCTCCTCCACAATAGAATCATTATCAGTAATTGTCGTGTCAATCTGGCTCGAGTCTGCTGTTGCAACGGCATCGGTTGGGGTGTCGTTACGATGCTTACATCCTCCCATCAGAAGGATAGTACCTGTGGCTACCAAGAAGAGCAAATGAAACTTCATAATCGTTTTTATATATGGTGACAAAGATACACAAATCCTAGAAATATACAAAAAGAAAAGCGAGGCTTTTTAGCCTCGCTTCTCGTTTTCTGTAGCTCTCGTTGAGAGATTGTATTTTAGTTGTGGGTTTGTTCGACCTGATAGTCCTTAGGGAGTATAAGAGATCTTTCTTATTCAAATCCTAGATGCTTCCACCAAGCATCGTTGCCTTGGAGATATTTTTCAAACCAAGCCATAATTGCATCTTGCCATTCATTACGTGTCTTGTAATCTGTGACAAAGTGGTTGGCATCTTTGATTTGGATGTAGCTCACAGGGCGCCCCAAGATGCGAAGTGCCGTGAAAAGTTGCTGACTTTCATTAGTCGGCACATTGGTATCGGCTGTTCCGTGGAGCAGCAATAGGGGAGTGTGGATTTTGTCTGCATTAAACAAAGCCGACTGTTTGGTGTAAAGATCAGGATTGTTCCAAGGATAAGAACCATACTGCGCTGTTTCACCATAGGTGTGTCCCCAGTATCCACCGCCCCAATAAGACGCGATGTTGGAGATACCTGCGTGACTGATGGCTGCTGCAAAGATGTTGGTGCGGGTTTGCAGATGTTCTGTCATAAAACCACCATAACTTGCTCCCATACAACCCACTTTTGTGGTATCAACATAGGGATGTTCTTTCAGAAACGCCTTGGTTCCCTCTATAATATCATCTGCCGACATTTTTCCCCACGTGTTAATATGGCGAGCTGCGAACTCTTCTCCATAGCCCGTGCAACCAGAAGGTTCGACCACAAGGACAACGTAGCCCATATTAGCGAATACTGAAAGTGGATAGTGCGATTCTAAAGCGCGAGTGACGGGCATGCAACCACCATAATAGTAAACAATCATAGGATACTTGCGTGTGGCATCAAAGTTATTGGGAAGGTGATAGAATCCTTCTACAATATCTCCGCGAGAAGTTGTGAATTTCCAAGGAGTGCAACTTGCAACAGCTCGTTTGCCAAAGGCTTTTTGGAAAGATACTTCGCCAAAAGGTTTACAGTTAGGGGCTGTATTTGTGAGATCTGCCAAATAACCATTTCGCGAGGTTGTTCCTGTTTGTCCGAAAAACGCAATGCGTGGTTTGCGCGTTTGCGACATTGTAAAACCTTCTACAATGGTAACAGGCAACTTCAAGCGTGTGCGTTGTCCATTCTTGGGATTGATGCGCCAAACTGTTTCGTCATATCCGTCGGCACATTCTGCATAAATGAAGCCATCTCCTGGATTCCAATCAGCTCGGCTCACAGAAGGTTTGAAGTCTTTGAGCAAAGCTGTAGCTTTGCGCGTGACGCGATCAAATAAAAACAAGCGTTGGTCGAACGATTGCGCCACTTGTCCTTTGGGAAGGCTACTGCCAATGCCATCAAAGGCGGAAGGAGAGCCTTCAAACAGAATTTGTTTGTCATCGGGGCTGTATTGTCCGTTACCCAACCAAGGTTGATCTACAAGCAAGGTATCGATTGTTCCTTTTTCGAGCCAAATCTCATAAACATTCTTGTGGTTGAAAGGCTTTCGAGTCAAATCGTGGATATTTTGACTCACGAGAATGCGTTGTCCATCGTGAGAAATGTCGTTGAGGTGTACATCTTCTTTGGTAAAGGTCAAACGTCGTGTCGCGCCTGTACTCAAGTCCACATAGTAGAGTGCGCTTCGACTGCGCCAACCTGCCTGACGGTCATCGGGGGCTTTGAGTTGTTTGAGCACCCCTCGAGACTCTTGAACATCTTCGTCGATAAGATAAATAGCAAATTTACCAGTGGGAGACAATGCCATCGTTCCTTCTGGTAGATTTGTCGCTAAAACTTTTGTTTCCAGGGTGGCTGGGTCAAGCGACATCAGTTGATTGTCCCCGTCCTGCTGTGTTTCGTAATAGAGTTTGTCTTGTCCGTCAATCCATGTCCAACTTTCATACTTATCGCTGCGATAGATGGTGCGTTGGGTGTGGAGATCGGTAAGGACTGTACGATAATCGTTCTTTCCTTCGTGATTGGTCGTATAGTAATAAGTGAGAAGATATCGACCCGAAGGCGACATTTTCATCGTGTAAAACTTTTCACCGTGTATCATATCCTCATAGGAGAAAGTGCTTGGCTGGGGATTGTTGAGCAAAGCCTTAGCCATGTCCTTTCCTACAAGTTTTATGTCAAAGGTGTCGCGTGCACTAGCTGGAGAATAGGTGAGTAAAGCGATCTCTGTTCGTCCTGGACGTAAATATATCGTCTTGCCTTGAGAAACTCCATTAACGTAAGTGTCGAAATCTTGCAATTTGCGCGAAACCATTTGGGCTTGCGTCCAACGAGCTACGTCAACCGTAAAGCGAATTCCATTGACACTATTTGAATCAAGGGCTTCTCCTTGTTGCACAGTGCGCGTGGGACGAAGATTCTTGTTTTCTACGAGATGAGTGTTCAACTCCTTTACCTCATCTTCTTCATAGCTTTTACCGTCAGAGTTCACAGAATCTTCCCACACTGGACTTTGAAGGTGAACAGGCCCATAAAGTTGGGCAGAAGTCACGTGTAAAGTGTCGTTGATAGCCGTAGAATCTATTGATTTCTTCGCCTTCTTTTGGGTAGAGTCTGAAGTGCTCGTCACGGTGTGAGCAGCTGTAGAAGGGGCATCAGATGAAGATGCCGATTTTGTGCCGACTGCGCAGAGAGGGACTGTGCAGAGAGCCATGAGGAAAAGAGGTAAGGTTGGTTTCATATCGTATGATTTGCTTTATTTCGCTTCACGTTGTTCTGCGATAAGTTGGAAATCTTTTTTGCGCAGTT
>JABZGM010000079.1 GCA_015259235.1 Alloprevotella sp.
CATTTGCAGGATATTGCATACCTTCAAAAAGCACGAAAAGACACAAAAAGAGAGAAAAACAACAAAATACACGTGCAAGTTCTTCATTTGCAGGAACTTGCACACCTTCTAACAGCACGAAAAGGCACAAGAAAGGAGAGAAACAACAAAATACACGTGCAAGTTCTTCATTTGCAGGAACTTGCAGCACTTCTAACAGCACGAAAAGGCACAAGAAAGGAGAAAAACAACAAAAAACACGTGCAAGTTCTTCATTTGCAGGATATTCCACACGTTTTCGAGGCACATATTCGCTGTTTTTAGCCCGAAAAACACTAAAAAAACGACTTTACACACTGGAATATCGTGCAAATGAAGATATTCCAAGGGCTTTATTCACGGACTAGTAGAAGTGAAAGGTGAGTATTCTTTTTCTGGTTGAAATTCGTTTTTTTCCCTCTTCAAGGAGCGTTTTTTGTTCATTTCGCCCCTACTTTTCGATCCCCCAAAAACAACTTTATTCCATCTCTGCCCTGTTTTTCTTCTCCCGAAATACCAGTTTATTATTCACGAAATACCATCCCAAAGAAGAGCAATCAACAACAAAAGGGGGAGCATCGACAACATATACATCAAAAGAAAGCTACTCACAAATAAGAAGAAAACAACACGTAAAACGAGAAGAAGCAACACATAAAACGAGAAAAGACAACGCACAAAACACAAAAAAACGTCGGAGATAATTCAAAAAATCTCCGACGTTTTTTGGAAAAAGTCCAACGTTTTTCAAGAAATCTCCCACGTTTTTTGAGAAAAGTCCAACGTTTTTTTGGGGGAAATCCTACTTTCTTTTGTTAGGGGTCGACAATGTCCAGTGCTCCATCTCGCTCCCTCCCATCCATACTCCTCATTTCTACCCATTTTCAGCATGATTCTTCACCATTCTCGGCGGAATAATCCGAGAAAGAAACAAATTATTTAGAATTAAAGTCGTATCTTTGTCCTCAAATATAAGATTTACAACGAATGAGTTTACAATGCGGCATCGTAGGACTTCCCAACGTGGGCAAGTCCACGCTTTTTAATTGCTTGAGCAACGCCAAGGCGCAGAGCGCCAACTTCCCTTTCTGCACCATCGAACCCAACGTGGGTGTGATTACTGTGCCCGATGAACGATTGGCAAAACTTGCTGAACTGGTGAAGACGACGAAAATCATCCCCACCACCGTGGAGATTGTCGACATCGCTGGTTTGGTGAAAGGTGCCTCTAAAGGTGAAGGACTGGGCAACCAATTCTTGGGCAACATCCGCGAAACTGATGCCATCATCCACGTGTTGCGCTGTTTTGACGACGGCAACGTGGTACACGTAGATGGTAGCGTGGATCCTGTGCGCGACAAGGAAATCATCGACACCGAACTCCAACTGAAGGATTTGGAAACGGTGGAGAATCGCATCAAGCGCGTAGAGAAAATCGCTCAAGTGGGTAGCGACAAAAACGCAAAGGTGGAATATCAAGTGCTTTCTGCCATCAAAGAAGCTCTGCTCGAAGGTAAGAATGCTCGCAGCGTGGAGTTCGACACCAAAGACGAACAAACGGCTGCTCGCAATCTTTTCTTGCTCACCTCTAAGCCTGTGCTCTATGTGTGCAACGTAGACGAAGGTTCTGCCGCTACGGGCAATGAATATGTGGCACGTGTGCGCGAAGCGGTGAAGGACGAAGGAGCTGAAATCCTTGTTGTGGCAGCGCAAACCGAAGCCGACATTGCCGAACTCGAAACCTACGAAGAGCGTCAAGAATTTCTCAAAGATGTGGGCTTGGAAGAGAGTGGTGTCAATCGACTCATCAAAGCAGCCTACAAGATGCTTGATCTCGAAACTTACATCACCGCTGGTGAAATCGAGGTGCGTGCTTGGACCTATAAGCGCGGTTGGAAAGCTCCTCAGTGTGCTGGTGTCATCCACACCGACTTTGAAAAGGGTTTTATCCGTGCACAAGTGATCAAATACGAAGACTTCATCAAATATGGTAGTGAGGCTGCCGTGCGCGAAGCTGGTTTGCTCCACGTCGAAGGCAAAGAATATGTGGTGCAAGATGGCGACATTATGCACTTCCTCTTCAATGTCTAAGTGCTAAAGACTCTAGATGACCTGGAAGTTCTAGTTTTTCTAGAGTCTATTTCGCTCCGAGCCACGCTTGTCGTGGCGAGCATAAAAGGGTCTGTGACCCCTAACGTCTAACGTCTAAGTTCTAATATGCTAGTCCACTGGAATCCCGATCAAATAGCCCTACAACTCGGTCCTATCGCCTTGCGATGGTACTCCCTCTTTTGGACTATTGGTCTTGCCGCTGCCTACTATGTAGTGTTGCGACTCTATCGCCAACAAAAAATTGAACAAGAGAAATTCGACCCTCTCTTCTTCTATTGCTTCCTCGGCATTTTGTTGGGAGCAAGACTAGGGCACTGTTTGCTCTATGAGCCACACTATTTCTTGCAACATCCGCTCGAAATCTTCCTTCCCATGCGACAAGATGGTTTGGGACACTGGCATTTCACCGGCTTTGCAGGCTTAGCTTCTCACGGTGGCACGGCAGGACTTATGGTAGCCTTGTGGCTCTATGTGCGCAAGACGAAAGTGCCCCTCCTCCGTGTGCTCGACAACATCGCCATTGCCACCCCCATCACGGCTTGCTGCATACGCCTTGGCAATCTCATGAACTCTGAGATTGTGGGCAAAGCCACAGATGGCACTTGGGGCTTTGTCTTTGAAAGACTAGGAGAATCCTTCCCCCGTCATCCTGGACAGCTCTATGAAGCAATAGCCTATTTCCTACTGTTCTTTGTTGGATTGTGGCTCTATCGAAAATATCCCAACAAGGTGGGCACCGGTTATTTCTTTGGATTCTGCCTCACCACCATCTTCACCTTCCGTCTCTTTGTGGAGTATTTCAAAGAGGTGCAAGAACCTTGGGAATTGCACATGCAAAACCTCATCGGGCTCAACCAAGGACAACTCCTCTCACTTCCCTTCATGGCGATTGGTATCTACTGTCTGCTCGGCTGTAAGCTGCCCAAGGCTTGGAAAGGATAATCCCCTCTGCAAACCAACTGTACAGCAATGGGGCGAGTCGTCCACTGGTGCTTCTGGCGAGGAATGCTTTTGATTCCTCTGCCTCATTTTCTCAATGCAATCTATTCATCAAAACACAATTTCAGTCTAGATGCGATGTAAGCCATCTTCCTTTTCTCTGATTTGTGTCTAATATCTTACCACAATATGAAAACTACCCTTTATGTTTCTGCTGCAGCTCTTGCAATGGCAGCATTGACTTCTTGCAACGGCAAGTTGGGCGCACTTTCCGCCGATAACTTCACAGTAAGCCCTTCTCCTCTCGAGACAGTGGGTAATGGTGTTCCTGCCACAATCAACGGTCGCTTCCCCCAAAAGTATATGAAGAAGAAGGCTGTGGTCACCGTTATTCCCGAATTGCGCTACGCAGGCGGTAAGGCAGTGGGACAACCTGCTACTTTCCAAGGTGAAAAGGTCGTAGGCAACGATCAAACTGTGAGCTACAAAGTGGGTGGAAACTATGTGATGAAAGCTAACTTTCCCTATAGCCCAGAAATGGCTACTAGCGAACTCTACCTCACTTTTGACGCTCGTGTGGGTAAGAAGGCAGTTACCATCCCTGCTGTGAAAGTGGCTGATGGGGTGATTGCTACTTCACAACTTGTGTATCTCACGCTAGCTTCTGCCAACACCGCTACGGCAGCCGATGGTTTCCAACGTGAAATCTCTCGTCAACAAAATGCGCAAATCAAATACTTGATCAGCCAAGCTAAGGTGCGCACTAGCGCATTGAACACTACCTCTATCAAGGACTTTATCAAGGTGCTCCGTGACATCAAGGCTGACCAAAAGAGCCTTGCTCTTGACAATGTCGAAGTGTCTGCTTATGCTTCTCCCGATGGTGCTTTGAAGTTCAACACTGGGCTTGCTGAAAACCGTAAAGGTTCGGCACAACAATATGTGAACGGACAACTCAAAAAGACGAAGCTCAACACCAATGTAGATGCCAAATACACTGCAGAAGACTGGGATGGATTCCAAGAACTCGTAGCTGCTAGCAACATCCAAGACAAGGAAGTGATCCTCCGTGTCCTCTCTATGTATAAGGATCCCGAAGAACGCGAACAGCAAATCAAAAATCTTTCTGTAGCTTTCCGCGAACTCGCTAATGAGGTGCTTCCCGAACTTCGTCGTGCTCGCCTCACTGTGAACTATCGCGTGATTGGTCGCAGCGATGATGAAATTCGTGCTCAATACGCTGCTGATGCCTCTAAACTTTCTGTAGAAGAACTTCTCTATGCTGCTACCCTCACTCAGGATGCTGCAGAGCGCAAGGCTATCTTCACCAAGGCTGCTCAGCTCTACCCACAAGACAAGCGTGCTTACAACGGTCTTGCTCAGTTGGCTTATGCCGAAGGCAATCTCACCGATGCACAAAATGCACTTAACCAAGCTGCTGGTCTTCCTGAAGCTAACGCAAATGCTGCTCTCCTCGCACTCCGTCAAGGCAATGTGAATGGTGCTGAAGCTCTCTTGGGTAAGGCGCTCACTGCTGGCAACTACAACGAGGTGCTTGGTAATCTCCAAATCGCCCGTGGCAACTACGCACAAGCTGCACAAAACTTCAAGGGTATCAACACCAACAGTGCTGCCCTCGCTCAAATCCTCAACAAGGACTATGTAGCTGCCGCACAAACTCTTGCTGCTGTGCCCAACGCTGATGCACTCACCGACTATTTGAAGGCTGTTCTCGCTTCTCGCACTGGTGAAGTGGCACAAGGTGCACAAGCTCTCCGCGCTGCTATCGCTAAGAATGCTAATCTCCGCGATCTCGCTAGCAAGGATCTTGCTCTCAAAGCCATCTTTGCTGCACTCAATCGCTAAGCACAATTCTATCGTATGATTCCACAGGAACGCAGCTTCGGTCTGCGTTCCTGTAACTTTCTATAGCAGCATTTTTAGTCTTCTGCCACAAAGCTCTCTCGACTGTTGCTGTATTTCCATTGGTGTGCAAATTGTTATCCACAAGATGATCATGAAACTCCCCCTTCTCTCCCTTTGTTTTGCGCTCCTCGCTTTCGCCAGTTGCGGACCCGACAAAAAGACGGCGCGTCTGTCGGGTAAGATTCAAGGTCTTGACCAAGCTGCCCTCCTCGTCTATCCTGCCGATGCCGTGGAGGGTGATGGCGGTAGTCTCGATAGCATTACGGTCAATCGCGGAAGTTTCTCCTACGATCGTCCCACCACTGTTCCGCTCTTGCTCACTTTGGTCTATCCCAACAATTCGTTCACCACACTCATCGCGCATCCAGGCGAAGAAGTGACGCTATCGGGCGATGCTAATCGACTGAAGGAGATGGAAGTAGTGGGCACTGAAGACAACAAACTGTTCACCGAATTTCGCCTTTCTGTGCTCAAACTCAGTGAGAAAGATGCACAAATGCGTGCGGCTACCTACATCCGCACCCATCCCCAGTCGTGGACATCTGTCGCATTGCTCTATCATTATTTTGATCGCGTAGCCAATCGCAGCGAACAACCCACGCTCTCGCTTCTCGATTTGCTCAAGAAGCACCAACCCAACAACCAGCAGTTGGCAGCCATTGATGCTCGTTTGCGCCCACAGGTGCGCACAGCGGTCGGAGGCACCCTTCCCAATTTCACGATCACCACGCTCTCCAAGCAGGTGCTTCGTTCGGCAGACTTCAAAGGTCAGCCCACCTTGATGATTTTCTCTGCTAATTGGGACAGCCACAACTATTATCTTCGCCAGCAGCTCCGCAAACTCAAGGCAGCTCGCGGCAATCGTTTGCGCATCATCAACTTTGCCCTCGATGAGTCGTTGGAAAAAGCCGAAGAGCGCGCCAAAAACGATTCGCTCCAGTCGGTCGTTTATCTCAAAAACATGTTGGCAAATCCTCTCGTCAAAACTTTGGGCATGCGCTATCCTTCGGGCAATATCCTGACTAATGCGCAAGGACGCATCATCGGACGAGATTTCCCTACCGAAGAACTCGCCGAGAAAGTCAACGAACTCCTACACTAAAACGTAGACTTCTCTTCATTCCCCACAGCGTAAGCGCATTCTGTTTACGCACCGTGTCGAGTCATCTACCTTGACTCTCGCACGGATGCGAAGCCTTCTAATGTGAAACGCCTATTTTCAAACGACAAGCATACAACGTCAACCCACTACAATGTCACAGCATCAACTTCTCACAGGACTTTCTCCGCAAGAAGTAGAGGAAAGTCGCATCAAACATGGTGCCAATGTCTTAACACCGCCAAAGCGAACGCCACTTTGGAAACTCTTTCTCGAAAAATTTGGCGATCCCATCATCATCATTCTCCTTCTGGCAGGAGCTTGCTCACTAGGCATCGCTGCCTATGAATACTATGGGCTGCACCACGAAGCTACGGTCTTTTTTGAACCCGTGGGTATCTTCGTTGCCATTTTCCTTGCCACTGGACTCTCTTTCTACTTTGAACAGCAGGCGGACAAGGAATTCAAAATTCTCAATCAGGTCAATGACGAAGAGCCTGTGCGTGTCATCCGCGAAGGCAACACTACCGAAGTACCAAAATGTGACATCGTGGTGGGTGACATCGTGATGCTCGGCACCGGTGAAGACATCCCTGCCGATGCCGAACTCCTCGAATCCACCCATCTCAGTGTGGATGAGAGCACCCTCACGGGCGAACCCCTCTGTCGCAAAACCACTATTCCCGAAGAGTTTGACGAAGAAGCCACTTTCCCCTCTAACCACGTGTTGCGCGGTACGAAGGTCATGGAAGGTCACGCCATCTGCCGTGTCACTGCTGTGGGCGATGCTACCGAAAATGGTAGAGTGCTCGAAGCTGCACAGATTGACGACAGCGTGAAAACCCCTCTCAATGAGCAGTTGGACCGTCTGGGCAAGCTCATTACCAAAATCAGTTACGCCATTGCTCTCTTGATTCTCGTAGGACGCACTGCTCTTTATTTTACTAATCACACCGGCAGCATGGATTGGCTCGATTTCACAGCGAGTTTCCTCAGCACCTTCATGGTAGCTGTCACCGTGGTTGTCGTGGCAGTGCCCGAAGGTTTGCCCATGGCAGTAACGCTCAGTTTGGCTTATTCCATGCGCCGCATGCTCAAGAGCAACAACTTGGTGCGTAAGATGCATGCCTGCGAAACCATGGGTGCTACTACTGTTATATGCACTGACAAGACAGGTACGTTGACGCAGAATCAAATGAGTGTCAGCGAAACACAATTTTATGGTCTAGCTACGCAAACTTTGGACAACTCTGACGAATGTGGCTTCATCACCGAAGGAATGGCGGTGAACAGCACAGCCACGCTCGACCTTTCTGGCGAAAAGCCCAGTGTCTTGGGCAATCCCACCGAAGGGGCTATCCTCCTATGGTTGCACAGTCAAGGCAAAGACTATCGCACCCTGCGTGGCAACACCACCACCCTCGAAGAACTGCCTTTCGCCACTGAGCGCAAATACATGGCAACCATCGTGGAGTCTGGAGTATTCCCAGGCAAGAAAGTGCTCTATGTGAAGGGAGCTCCCGAAATCGTGCACGGACTTTGTGCCACCACCTCAGGCAATGTGGACAAAGCCACTCTTGATGCACAACTCCTCGGCTATCAACGCAAGGCGATGCGTACCCTCGGTTTTGCTTATCAAGTGCTCAATGAGGGAGACGCAACCATAGTGGACCATAAAGTCGTGGCAGACCGCTTAAACTTCTTAGGTATGGTGGCAATCTCTGACCCTGTGCGTGCCGATGTGCCACAAGCCGTACAAGAATGTCTGTCGGCAGGCATTGACGTGAAAATTGTGACGGGCGACACTGCTGCCACCGCAGGAGAGATTGGTCGTCAAATCGGACTTTGGGGCGAGCACCACTCAGAGCGTGCCATCATCACTGGTCCAGAGTTTGAAGCCCTCACCGATGAAGAAGTGTACAATCGTGTCGATGAACTGAAAATTATAGCTCGTGCACGTCCTCTCGATAAGAAACGTTTGGTCGAAACGCTCCAAAAGCGCGGACATGTCGTGGCGGTAACGGGCGACGGCACTAATGATGCCCCTGCTCTCAAAACAGCTCACGTGGGACTCTCCATGGGCGATGGTACCTCTGTAGCCAAAGAAGCCAGTGACATCACCATCGTAGACAACTCGTTCTCTTCCATCGGTCGAGCCGTGATGTGGGGACGTTCGCTCTATCAAAACATCCAGCGTTTTATCCTCTTCCAAATGACGGTCAATGTGGCTGCTTGCTGCGTGGTGCTTGCTGGTGCTTTCATGGGCACAGATTCGCCACTCACTGTGACGCAGATGTTGTGGGTGAACCTCATCATGGACACCTTTGCCGCTATGGCTTTGGCTTCTCTTCCTCCTTCTGAAGGAGTGATGAAAGATAGTCCACGCCATCGCGAAGCCTTCATCATTGATTCCACTATGAAACGAGGCATCATCGGCACTGGTGCGTTGTTCTTCCTCATCCTCATTGGTCTGGTCTATATGTTTGAGCACGCAGATGTCACTTCTCTTTCCGACCTTTGCACCCTCACCCTTGGCAGTGCTGAAGGACTTTCTCGCACGGAGAAGAGCTACATTTTTACGATTTTCGTGATGCTCCAGTTCTGGAATCTCTTCAACGCTCGCGCGCATCTCACTGGACGTTCCTCCTTCCATCTAAAGGGTTGCCAAGGTTTCCTCCTCATCTTGTTGGTGATTCTTTTGGGACAATTCTTCATTGTGAGCTTTGGCGGTCAAATGTTCAGCGTCACTCCTATCTCTGTGATGGATTGGGTGCTGATCATCAGTACCACTTCCCT
>JABZGM010000007.1 GCA_015259235.1 Alloprevotella sp.
GAAATTCTATCCACAGATATTTCACTACAGATTTTTAGTTTACGAAGACTACGGCTAAACAGTCGTAACGCCCCCTTCGTACCCTATAAAACTCACATAACCTAATTCCGTTTTCCCTCTCCTATCATGTACTCACTCCCTCACACCATCACCAAGCGCAATGGGAAGCCTGAGGCTTTCTCGCTCGAAAAAATCAAAAATGCTATTCTCAAAGCGGCTGCCGCAACGGGCACCTCGCTCAGTGCCACACAAATGGAGGGGCTTCTCCGTCGATTGCTCTTCACCGACAACATGAGCGTGGAGGAAATCCAAAACCAAGTGGAAATGGCACTCATGGCTGAAGGTCTCTTTGCCACTGCCAAAGCCTTCATTGTCTATCGCAACCAGCACACCGAAGACCGCCAAACCTTGCAAAAGCTCCGCTTCTTGGTGGATTATTGCAACGCAGCAAATGCCGCTAGCGGTTCGAAGTTTGATGCAAACGCCAATGTAGAAAACAAAAACTTGGCTACCCTCATCGGTGAACTTCCCAAAGGCGATTTCATTCGTTTGAACCGCCGTTTGCTCTGCGACCGCCTCAAAGAGATGTATGGCAAGGAAGCTGCTGACCGTTACCTCGACTTGCTCAACCACCACTTCATCTACAAGAACGACGAAACGTCTTTGGCGAACTATTGTGCATCCATCACCATGTATCCTTGGTTGCTCAACGGCACCAAGTCCATCGGTGGCAATTCTTCTGCGCCTACGAATCTAAAATCTTTCTGCGGCGGATTCATCAATATGGTCTTCATCGTGAGTTCTATGCTCAGCGGTGCTTGTGCCACAGTGGAATTCTTGATGTACATGAGCCATTTCTTGGAAAAAGAATATGGCGAAGACTATTATCTCCATGCAGACGATGTGGTAGACCTCTCCAAACGTCAGCGCACCCTCGACAAGGTCATCACAGATTGTTTTGAACAAATCGTCTACTCTATCAACCAACCCACTGGAGCGCGCAATTTCCAATCTGTGTTCTGGAACATCTCCTACTACGACCGTCCTTACTTTGAATCTCTCTTTGGAGAATTCATCTTCCCCGACGGCTCTCGTCCTCACTGGGAGCCCCTCTCTTGGCTGCAAAAACGCTTCATGAACTGGTTTAATGCCGAACGCACCAAGACCGTCTTGACCTTCCCCGTGGAAACAATGGCTTTGCTCTGCAAAGATGGCGACGTCATCGACAAAGAATATGGCGATTTCACCGCAGAAATGTATGCGAAGGGACATTCCTTCTTCACCTACATGAGCGACAATGCCGACTCTCTGGCTAGTTGCTGCCGTTTGCGCAATGAGATCCAAGACAATGGTTTCTCCTACTCTCTCGGTGCAGGTGGTGTGAGCACAGGCTCTAAGTCAGTGCTTACCGTCAACATCAACCGTTGCGTACAACAAGCCACACGCGAAGGTCGCGACTATGTAGAATACCTCGATAGCATCATCGACCTCATGCACAAGGCGCAAATGGCTTACAATGCCAACCTCGACTGGATGCGTGAACGCGGACTGCTACCCCTCTTCGATGCTGGCTACATCAACATCAAGCGCCAATATCTCACCATCGGGGTGAATGGCATTGTCGAAGCTGCAGAAAGCCTCGGCATCACCATCGGCGACAACGATGAGTATGCTAACTTTGTGGAACGCATCCTCTCGCTCATCGAACACTACAACAAGAAATATCGTTCTAAAGACTTGCTCTTCAACTGCGAAATGATTCCTGCTGAAAACGTGGGTGTGAAGCATGCGCGCTGGGATCGCGAAGATGGTTACTATGTGCCTCGCGATTGCTACAACAGCTACTTCTATGTGGTAGAAAACAAGAACATCGACCCCATCGAGAAGTTCCGCCTCCACGGTCGTCGCTACATCGACCACCTCACGGGCGGAAGTGCACTGCACTGCAACCTTGAGGAGCACCTTTCACAAGCACAATATCGTCATCTCCTCCGCGTTGCCGCACAGGAAGGTTGCAACTATTTCACCTTCAACATCCCCAACACACTGTGCAACCACTGCGGACACATCGACAAGCGTTATCTCTCGAAGTGCCCACACTGCGAGAGCCAAGATGTGGACTATCTCACACGCATCATTGGTTATCTCAAACGTGTGTCCAACTTCTCCATCGACCGCCAGCGCGAAGCCGAACGCAGATATTATGCGGTGATGCCTAAGAAGTAAAGCCCAATCGGTCATTCACAACAAAAATAAGCCGCGCTCTTTTCAAGCGTGGCTTATTTTTCCCACCTATTTAGGTCTTCCCCTATGCTCAAATACGTCAATCACGACATCGTGTTTCAAGAATTTCCTGACGAGGTTACACTCGCCATCAACCTCTCGCGCTGTCCCTGTGCCTGTCCAGGGTGTCACAGCACCTATCTGTGGGGAGACAATGGCGAAGAACTCACCTTGGAGCGACTTCGTGCCTTAGCCGAACACTATGGCACCACCATCACCTGCCTTTCGCTCATGGGAGGTGACAACGACCCACGAAGTGTTTTGGCGTTACTAGCCACGATTCGGGAAGAATATCCTCACCTCCACACAGGATGGTACAGCGGTCGCGACCAACTACCTCTTTTTTTCACGGAATATACTCCTCCCACCTACGTAAAAATCGGAGCGTGGCGAGCAGAATTGGGACCTTTGAGCAGCAGTTCCACCAACCAACGACTGTATCGCTATGACATAAACGGTAAAAGCGAAGACATCACCCACCGGTTTTGGAAGAAATGAGCAGCAGAACCCCTATGTGAGTGGAGATAAAAGGTCTATTCTCTCACCACTCGACGCACACGCTAACCAACAAACGGAAAAAACAAGCGATGCTTGAAGAAGTTGGCATCTGGAATCCTATCCAGACCTCGTCTTCAAGCATCGCTTGTTTGCGCCTTGTTGTAGAATAGCGTTCTACTTCTCAGTGTGCCACTTGCAATAAGGGACTTTGGTGAGCTGACTATTATAGTAACGTCTGTCGCCCGTCACTTCTTGCCCCAACCAATTGGGCTTTTCAAAAACAGCATCGGCAGTGGGAAGTTCGATTTCCGCCACGACCAAACCGGCATTGTCGCCATGGAACTCATCAACTTCAAAGGTAAATTCGCCACACGGCACGAGCCAGCGCGTCTTGTCGATGATTCCTGGCAAACACAACGGAAGGAGTAATTCGACCTCTTCGAGGGTGATTTCTTTTTCCCACTCCAAGCGCGAAAGACCATTGTCGGTGGAAGCACCTTTGATGGTAAGGAAACCACAATCTCCCCAACGACGGATGCGCACGGTGCGACCAGTGTCTACTGAGAGATAGCCTTGTGTGATGCGCACTTGCTCAGTGGCAGGTGTTTGGTAGTCGCCAACTACTAAGAATTTACGTTCAATTTCGAGAGCCATAGACAGTATCAGTGTTGAATTTTGAGAAGTCGTAGTGGTTTTCACTATCAATGCGAGAGTTCGTGCAGAACACGAGATTGAGCGACTGAAACAAAAAACTCCTTCTCGGCAACTATCCGCAGTGGATGTGACGATGAAGGAGTAGTTGCATATTACTCTGGATTTTCCGCAAATTCCATGAGGTACGCCTTGATGAAACCGTCGATTTTGCCATCCATCACACCATTCACATCGGAAGTTTGGAAGTTGGTGCGGTGATCTTTCACACGGCGATCATCGAAGACATAGGAGCGAATTTGCGAACCCCACTCGATTTTCTTCTTACCAGCTTCAATCTTGGCTTGCGCTGCCTTGCGCTTTTGCAGTTCGCGGTCGTAGAGTTGAGAGCGGAGCAAACGCATCGCATTCTCGCGGTTTTCCAACTGCTTACGACTCTCGGTGTTTTCGATGAGGATTTCTTCCTCTTCGCCCGTTTCGGGGTCGACATATTGATAGCGCAGACGTACACCGGTCTCCACCTTATTGACGTTCTGACCACCAGCACCACCAGAACGGAAGAGGTCCCAACTGATTTTGGAGGGATCTACATAGACTTCAATCGTATCGTCCACCAAAGGAGTGACGAAAACAGAGGCAAAGGAGGTCATGCGCTTGCCTTGGGCATTGTAGGGACTCACACGCACCAAACGGTGCACACCATTTTCGCTCTTGAGGAAACCATAAGCCATATCGCCTTCCACCTCGAAAGTCACGGTCTTGATGCCAGCTTCATCGCCATCTTGAAGGTTGGCGATGGTGGTTTTGTAGCCATTCGCCTCAGCATAGCGGAGATACATGCGCATGAGCATAGAAGCCCAGTCTTGCGCCTCCGTGCCACCTGCACCAGAATTGATTTTGACGACGCACGACATCGCATCTTCCTCTTGGCGAAGCATATTCTTCAACTCCAAATCTTCGATAGACGTCAGCGCACGAGTGTAAGCCTCATCCACTTCCTCCTCAGTCACCATCTCGTCTTTGTAGAACTCAAAAGCCAACTGCAATTCATCTGTCATAGACTTAGCTTCTTTGTAGCCATCGATCCACTTTTCGAGCCCTTTCACGAGCTTCATTTGTTCCTCAGCGCGAGCGCGGTCGTCCCAAAACGATGGGTCTTGGGTACGAATTTGCTCCTCGGAAAGCTGCATCGTCTTAGCGTCGATGTCGAGATAGCGATGGAGCTGCTCCACACGGTCTTGGAGAGCTTTGAGTTGTTCTGCAGTGATCATGCAATATCTTGTGCCAATTGTCGCTGCAAAGGCAAAGAGTTCTCCCTTGCAGCGACAAAGATTAGGTTTGAAATTATTGAGCTTGAATGAGCTGAATCAGTTGTTCGAGCGACACTTGTTGCTGTTCGCCCGTAGTCATATTCTTGAGCGCGATGAGATTTTGCTCCATTTCGCTTTCGCCCACGAGAGCGACGAAGGGGATTTGACGAGCGTTGGCATAGTTCATCTGTTTCTTCATCTTCGTTGCATCGGGGAACACCTCGGTGGCAATGCCTGCTTCGCGAGTGGCGCGTGCCAACTTCAAGCAGTATGCAGCTTCCTTTTCACCGAAATTGATGAAGAGAAGGTCGACACTTGCTGCGGTGGTCGCAGGATAGAGTTCGAGCTGATTGAGTACATCGTAGATGCGGTCGGCACCAAAAGAGATGCCCACGCCAGAAAGTCCAGGAAGACCGAAGATGCCCGTGAGGTTGTCGTAGCGACCACCGCCCGTGATAGAACCGATTTCTACGTCGAGAGCTTTCACCTCAAAGATGCAACCGGTGTAGTAGTTCAAACCACGAGCAAGGGTGAGGTCGAGTTCGAGGACATTTTTCAAAGAACCGTCAAGTGCATTGAGCACAAACTCGAGTTCATCGCAACCCTTCAAGCCCACTTCGCTCGCAGCTAACACTTGGCGCATAGTAGCGATTTTCTCTGTATTTGAGCCAGAGAGAGAAATGATGGGCTGGAGTGTTTCCACTTGTGTGGCAGAAAGTCCGGCAGCCATCAATTCTTCGTTGACCTTGTCGAGACCAATCTTGTCGAGTTTGTCGATGGCTACAGTAATATCAATGATCTTATCGGCTGCACCTAGCACTTCTGCGATACCGGTGAGGAGCTTGCGGTTGTTGATTTTAATGGCAACACGGATACCAAATCGTGTGAACACTTCATCCACAATCTGCATCAATTCCACCTCGTTGAGGAGAGAATCGCTACCCACTACGTCGGCATCGCACTGATAAAACTCGCGATAGCGACCTTTCTGCGGACGATCGGCACGCCATACGGGTTGGATTTGGAAGCGTTTGAAGGGAAGCTGGAGTTCTTCGCGGTGTTGCACTACATAGCGTGCAAAAGGCACGGTGAGATCGTAGCGCAAACCTTTCTCACAAAACTTGGCAGCGAGGGCTGCTGCGGAGTCGGCTTCATATTGCTCAGTAGATACAGAACGCGTGAAGTCTCCGCTATTGAGAATCTTAAAGAGGAGTTTATCGCCTTCTTCGCCATATTTGCCCATCAGGGTGGAGAGATTCTCCATGGCAGGCGTTTCGATTTGAGAAAATCCGTAAAGACGATAGACGCTACGGATGGTGTCAAAAATATAGTTGCGACGCGCCATTTCAACAAAGCCGAAATCGCGTGTACCTTTAGGAATCGAGGGTTTCTGTGCCATATATATTTTAGGCGTTAGTGATTAGAAATGAGACATTATGAGAAAGCGCAGTCCTTATTATCTTTGACTCCGCTATGCTCGTGTCTGTATTGCACCAGTCTTTAGCGCGAGGTGTAGCAACAAAATTCTGAACATCAACCGATGTTTCGACTCCTATTGCTACCGCCTAAAGGTAGGGCGCACTTTATTTTGCGTCTTTTACCAAGAAAATCTGCGTGGGAAGGTGGTCGGAATAACCATTGATCCATACACCACCAGCAGTGGTGCGTTTAGGAGTGCCCTTATATTTTCCTTCTTGCTGAAGAAGATAGTCGCGAGAGAACACAGCATTGGTGAGCAGATGCAAACGCTCGGGATGAGACTTATCGAGAAGACCAGCAGAGAAGATGATTTGATCGAAGAGATTCCACTTGCCACGATAATAAAGTGTGCCAATGCCTTTATTATAGAGCATATCCCACCAAGGATTATACAAATCGTCGGGTGAAGTGACGTCCGACTCCTTGTGTTTGGCTCCGAGTGATTCGGGCGCATCTACAGAGGCATTGTTCGGATCGTCGTTGAGGTCGCCCATGATGACGATGCGCGCACCAGGGTCTTGTGCCAAAAGGGCTTCTTTCAGTTTGCGCACTTGGTAACCTGCACGCTCACGCACAGGACTTTGCGCACCACGAGAGGGCCAGTGGTTGACAATGAAATAGAATTTTTCACCTCCTAATTTTCCGCCCACAGTGAGGAAACCACGAGTGGTGTAGGTGGTATCGCCAATGAGTTCGCCATTCTTGTTGGAATAGGGCTGAATCTTGCCATCTGCTCCCTGATAGAAACCCAAATCAACATTGGGCTGAAGAGAATCGCGATAAACGAAAGGTACGAGCATCGCGCTTTCAAGGTGGAAAGCCTTAGGATTGTAGAGCATAGCCACATCGATGCCACGACGGTCGGGACCTTCAAAATGAATGGCTTTGTAGCCACGCTTTGCCAAACTAGGTTGCTGAAGAAGGTCACTGAGCACTCGTGCATTCTCCACCTCACTCAAACCAACTACGGCTGCGCCGGCAGGACATTGGGTAGTTCCCACTTCAGTGCACAGTTCGCTGATGACCTGTGCCATATTGCTGAGCTTGGACTGATACTTATTTTCTGTCCATTGGTAAGATCCTGTGGGAAGGAAGTCGTAGTCTTTTTTTCCAGCATCGTGATTGGTGTCGAAAAGGTTTTCTACATTGTAGAAAGCCACTCCATAGAGCACCTTCTTTTGTGCTGCGGTGCTGAGCTGTCCAGCAAAAATGAGGACAAAAAGAGCCAATATAAATTGCTTCATTGTGAAGTAAAGGAATAAATTACGCAGCAAAATTACGCAAGATTGTTGGAACACACGCAGTTTGCAAGCTCCGAAATTACTGAAAATCTGAGGAAACATTAAAAAACGCCTTATTAAAGTGCGAAATATGAGCAGAGAGCCTGCCAATATCGCTTTTTTTTCTATCTTTGCCCTATACATTTTTCGCTGCACCTCGCAGTTTTTTTCAACGAGAAGCGACCCTAGATGGTGGTTACTTCTCGAGACATAGCAAAGACAAACCTCACAATTTACCCTCCCCACTACATGAAAAAAGGAGTATTCCTGCTGGTGAGTGCATGGTGCGTGGCTGGCGCTGCAAGTTTCGCCCAATCGGTGGTCACTGACGCTTTTGGTGAACCTGACGAAAACACCGATTTCACTTTCACAGAATCACAACTTAATGAAAAAGCCGTCGCTTCGCAAGCGATTTCTTCCATCGTAGCTAAAAACGATCCCTTCCTTAACGAAGTGGGATTTCGCTTTAGCCCGATGCGCTTCCGCCTGCGTGCCTACGACAATCGCTACGAACAGACTTATATGAACGGGTTGCTCCTCAACGATGTGGAGATGGGACGTTTCAACTATTCGTCACTCGGCGGTTTGAATGATGCTACACGCAATCGCGAAAGGGTAGATGCCTATGAATTTGCCAACTTTGGCGTTGTGGGCATCGGAGGTGGACAGAGTTATAACACACGCGCCTCGCAGTTTGCACAAGGTCGCAAGATTTCTCTCTCTGCAGCCAACCGCAGTTATGTGGGTCGTGCCCTCTTCACTTACGCCTCTGGTCTGCAAGATAATGGCTGGGCGTGGGCAGCAAGTGTGGGCTATCGCGGAGCCACCCGTGGCAACATCGAGGGCACTTATTACAACTCTGCAGCCTATTTCTTGGCTGCGGAAAAGCGATTCAACGCAAATCATGCCCTCTCGCTCGTCACTTATGGTGCTCCCACCGACCGTGCACAACAAGGGGCTTCGACAGAAGAGGCTTATTGGTTAGCCAATTCACACTACTATAACCCCAACTGGGGCTATCAAGGAGGACAAGTGCGCAACAGCCGCATAGTACATGCCTTTTCACCTACGACAATTTTGACCTGGGACTGGGAAAATGACAAGCATACCTCAAAGTGGATCACGAGTTTGGGACACACCTACAGCATGTATAGCAACACATCCCTCGGCTGGAACGGCAATGCTGCAGACCCTCGCCCAGACTACTACAAAAACCTGCCTTCGAGTGTGGGCAATGTGTGGAAATACAGCCGCAGCACTAAGCAAGGTACGGAGCACAATGTAGACGAAGAGCCTTTCCTCTACGAACAATGGCAGTTGCTCTACAACCGCTGGACAGGAAACAAGGCTGCGCGTCAGGTGAACTGGGACGAAATGTATTTTGTGAACCGTCAGCAGAACGCCAATGGCGGTGATGCACTCTATTATCTAGAACGTCGTCACAATGACCAAAATGTCTTTGCACTGAGCAGTACATTCAATCATGCTATCAATGCTCGTCAGAAGTTTGCACTCGGTGTGCAACTCAACAGCACACACGGCATGCACTACAAGACGATGGCGGATCTCCTAGGCGGCGAACGCTACACCGACATCGATAAATTTGCGGTGAACGACTATGGTGCACAAGCTCCAGAAGCACAAAACGACCTTCGTCATCCCAATCGTCAGATTCAGAAGAACGATCGCTTTGGCTACGACTACAACACCAACGTGCACATGGCTAACCTTTGGGGACAATACCAATACTCTACCCTACACTGGACCATGCACCTGAGCGGTCATGTGGATGGAACCACCATAGAACGTGAAGGTTTGATGGAGAATGGTCGCTACCAAAACAACAGCTACGGCAAGAGCGGCAGCGCTCAATTCCTTAGTGGTGGTGGTAAAGTTGAATTGGCTTACTATCTCACACGCAATCACCGATTCGCGCTCGGACTTGGCGCTACTTCACAGGCTCCACTCTCACGCAACGCCTTTGTGGCAGCACGTGCACAAAATAATTTCGTAAACAACCTCACCAACGAGGATATTTATGATGCAGACCTCAGCTATGCTTTCCGTTTTGGCAATGTAGTTGGTAAGGTGAGCGGATATTATGCTCGCTTTGGTCGCCAAGTGGAACAGTCGGCTTTCTACAATGACCAGCAATCTACCTTCACTTATCTCACCATGAGCAATGTGGAGAAGCAACACTATGGCGTGGAAGCTGCCCTGGATTGGCAAGCTACGACAAATCTATCCTTTAATGTGATGGCTTCTGTGGGCGATGCCTACTACAATAACAATCCTTATGCTCAAGTGAGCTATGAGGGTATGAATCCCGTGGAACTGGAGAAACTTAACTCCGTGGTGAATCCTGTAACGAAACAAGCCATGCCCCTGCGTGTTGTGGCTAAAGGCATGCGCGTGGGCAACACTCCCCTCACCGCTCTGAGCGTGGGTGCACGCTACAACCTCGGACCGTGGTTCTTTGAGGCTTCTGCCAACTATTACGACCGTGTGTATGTGAACTTCTCTCCCTATCGTCGCCTCAACAGCACGTATGCTGGAGATGGACACTTCTACACGGCTACTGGCACTGACGGTGCTGGACGCCCTGCCTTTGACATTTCTCAAGAAGAAGTGAAGCGAGATGGTGGCATTCTCTTCAATGCACAAGGCAATGAAGTGGCGAGCTACGCAGCAGCTCAAGAGAGGTTTAAGGGCGGCATCATGATAGACGCTTCTATTGGTCGTTTTATCCGCATGAGACATGGTCGTAGCTTGAGCATCAACCTCTCTCTTCAAAACATCAACAATAACACGAACCTCCGCACAGGTGGCTACGAACAGAATCGTTCTGACTTCTACTACAGAGAGAATGGCGGTGTTTACACCAAAGGCGAAGGCAAGGCATACAAGTTCTCGCGCAACTCGAAGTACTACTACGCCTATGCTTTCAACTTCTTCCTCAACCTCGGTTTCAAATTCTAAAGCATAGCTCATCATGAATCGCATATATGCTATCTTCGCTCCCTTCGTGAGAAACACATCTCGCATGGCTACCCTCCTCTGTGCCATGGCAGTGATGATTTCTCTCACAGCCTGCACAGACAATCAAGATGCTACTCAACAACCTCAAATTACTGCGACCGCACTTCCTGCAACCAACACCAACCTACTGAGTGTTAAGCAGAAATTCAGTGATGTGCTGAGTAAAAACAACACTTTCGAGCAAGTCAAACAAGACCTCGTGTTTGAAGGTGTGGTGGTAGCCAACGACATCTCAGGCAATCTCTACCAAACGCTCGTTGTGCGCCACATCGGTTCTCAATCTGGCGCCCTCGACGATCAGTGCATCACACTCGGCATCAAGAGTTCACAACTCTATCCTTACTTCCCTCTTGGGCAGCGCATCCGAGTAAACCTCAAGAACCTCTATATCGGCAACTACAGTAAGACGCCCAAAATAGGTCGTCCTTACTACACTTCAAGCGGTAATCTCCGTCTGGGTCCTATGTTCTTGGAAGATGTAGCCACCAACATTGCCTTGGTAGGAGCGCCCAATCCTCAAGCTCCCGAACTCACTCCTCGAGATTTTACTACAGAAGAGGGAGTTGCATGGTTGAGCAATCGCGCAAATCAAACGTATCTTGTCAATCCTCTCCTCGTGTCGGTGCGCGGCACTATCCAAGAAGTGATGGGCAATGAGAAAAATAAGGCTGCCACAGGACAACTCTCAGGCAAGACCGAACCTCTGCCTAAGATTTTCGCTCCCAAAGCGCTCTACGATGCAGGATTTGGTGTAGACCGCCGTCTGCAACTCCTTTCCAATAATGCCCAAGAGTCGGACTACGTGTCACTTCGCACCTCTGTGCGCAATGCCATCTCCTACCTCCCCATACCAGAAGAGGCAAAGACCTATACAGGCGTCATGACGTATTATCTTAATTGGCAGCTGCAACTCCGCGATGTAAAAGACATCAAGTAGTTCCGTGTCATACATAACCATCAACTTATTTAATCAACATGAAAAAGAACGCACTATTTCTGGTTGCTATCACTACATGCAGCCTCGCTTTTACTGCTTGTTCCAAAGTGGAAGCTCCTTATGTAAAGCCTGAAGAACCTACAGTCCCTTCTAAGCCTGAAACTCCCAAAGACGGAAAATTGCTTAGCGAAGACTTCACCACCACCCTTGGTTCATTCACCACTGTCACCACCGCTGGTGCTGGAGAATGGAAGATTGACTTCAAAACAGCTAAGGCTACGGGCTACGACAACAAGAGCAAGAAGACCACCGCTGGTACTTACTACCTCGTAAGCCCTGAAGTTGACCTCGCCAATGTGAAGGAAGCTCACGTAGCTTTTGAATATGTGCTCCGCTACAACAAGGGCGACGAAAACCAACAACTTTTGATCACCGACAAATACGATGCTCAAAAGGCTACTGAAGGTTGGACTGTGCTCAACCAAAAATGGACGGAAGGTCGCGATTGGAAGACTTTCACCAAAGCCGATCTCGACATTCCTACAGCGTGGATGGGTAAGAAGGTGCGCATCGCTTTCCGCTACAACACCAATGCCGAAAGTGGTTCTACTTGGGAAATCAAGAATCTCACCGTGGCTACTGGCAAGGCTACTCAAACCTCAGCACAACCTGCGGAACCTGCTAAGCCCGAACAGCCTGCAAAACCAGAGCAACCCACTCCTCCCGTGACTCCCGCTCAACCCACGAATGGAGACAATCTCCTGCAAAATGGAAGTTTTGAAGACTGGACTGACAGCAAGCCCAACCATTGGATGACTGATGCCCATGTAGGCAATGCCAAGGTAGCCCCTAGCACCACTGCACAGTCTGGTAAGACATCTGTAGAAATCACTGGAGAGGCGAAAGCCAACAAACGTTTGGGGTCTAGTGCCATCACGCTCGAAGCTGGTACTTACACCTTCTCTGCCTATGTACGTGCCACAGCTGCAGGCTCTTCTTGTCGTTTAGGTTTTGTACCCTTCAAGGATGGACAACTCGACTATAAAAACTACGTTTATCAAGAAGGTTACAACGACAATCTTCCCACTACTGAATGGAAACTCGTGAACTACACGTTTAAACTTGAAGCTAAAACTACCCTCCATCTTGTCGTGATGATTCCCAAAGGTAAGCCTGCTTTCTTACTCGACAATGCTTCTTTAGTGAAGAAATAATCCCTTCTTCTCACCTCTCTCACGCAGATGTGCCTCACAACAGCCTTATAAAGTGAATGTTGTGGCACACCTGCGTGCCTTTTTCTAGCAACGGAAAACAAGCCTGCAGCAAGAATCTCCGCTCTCATCGATGATGCAACCACGAAACAGCACCAACTTATTCACTATGACTCGATATTTTCGCCTCATTCTTCCCTTCTTCTGTATCCTCTGTCTCACCTTCACTGCATGCGAAAAGGAAGAAGAACCGAATATCAACTGGGGTGGCGGCAAAGAACAACCGCAACCAAAGCCACAACCAAAACCTGAAATCCCCAGTACTACCCCAGACAATCCGACGCCGACGCCTACTCCTACTCCTTCGCCTAAGCTAGATGCACAAGGACGCGCAGACGCTGCACGCTTGGAAATGCCTGCACTCACAGGAGAAAATGGCGAACTTTTCATTGTGCATCGGGTGGGCAATCCCCATGGGCGAGATTCCATCGTCAACTATGCCTACGCCTATCTTCCACAGTCTTTCCACTCGCGTTGGGTGGCTTTTCGCTTTGATGCCCAAACTCGACCAAAGACTGTAGGACGTAAGGACTATAAAATAAAACCTCAGTATCCCCGCGACCCCAAGCTCTCCACAGCATGGGCGATTCCCAGCGATTTATCTTTCGGACGTGGCTATGATCACGGACATTTGGTAGCCTCTGCCGACCGTCTTTTCTCTCGCGAAGCCAATGACCAAACCTTCTACATGGGCAATATGAGCCCACAACTCGCCAGCTTTAATCAGAAATACTGGACAGGACTAGAAACACTTGTGCAAGATTTAGGAAGAAATCCCTCCTTTGCCGACACCCTCTACGTGGTGAAAGGTGGCACACTCACTCCTCTCTCTTCCTACGGCTACGCTGCCAATGGCAAAATGCCTATCCCTCACCACTACTTCATGGCACTCCTCAAGGTGAAAAATGGCGTATATAGCAGCATCGGTTTCTGGATGGAACATAAAAACTATGGCAAAACAGGCAAAGCCAACGAGATGGGTAAACATGCCGTGAGTGTTTCGGCTCTGGAAAAGCTCACAGGCATCAACTTCTTCCACAATCTCCCCGATAATGTGGAGCAGCGCGTGGAAAGCAATTTAACACTCTCAGTTTGGGGCTTGTAGCAAAAATAGCACAAAAGGAAGAACAGTTCATCAACCCTCTTGGATGTATAAGCACAACTTAGGAGCATTCATGTTACGTTCTTTCAAATCCTCACTCTTTCGGGTGGTGTCATCGTCAACTTTTGCGATTGCACCACCCTTTTTGTGCCTATCCCCCAAAAAATCATTACCTTTGCAGTATGACAGAAGATACCTTCGACATCCGATCAGAGCAACATACACCGACAGTGACAGAGCGCGAGTTTGAAAACGCCTTGCGCCCCCTTTCGTTTGACGATTTCACGGGGCAAACCAAGGTGGTGGAAAACTTGCGTATCTTCGTGGAAGCCGCACGACGTCGCGGAGAACCCCTCGACCACACCTTGCTACACGGACCTCCTGGGCTAGGTAAGACCACCCTCTCCAATATCATTGCCAACGAACTACAGGTGGGATTCAAACTCACCTCAGGTCCTGTGCTCGATAAACCTGGAGATTTGGCAGGATTGCTCACCGCGCTTGAACCTAACGATGTCTTGTTCATCGACGAAATCCATCGTCTTTCACCCGTAGTCGAAGAGTATCTCTATTCTGCCATGGAAGACTACCGCATCGACATCATGATCGACAAAGGACCTGCGGCACGTTCCATACAGATTGATCTCAATCCCTTCACCCTCGTGGGAGCTACCACACGCAGTGGTCTGCTCACCGCTCCCCTCCGTGCACGTTTCGGCATCAACCTCCACTTGGAGTATTACGATTCGTCCACACTCAAAGACATCATCCAACGTTCGGCACATCTGATGGGCGTGATGATTGACCCCAAAGCTGCGGCAGAAATTGCAGGACGTTCGCGTGGCACACCTCGTATCGCCAATGCCCTCTTGCGCCGTGTGCGCGACTTCGCTCAAGTCAAAGGCAATGGTAGCATCGATGTCCCAATAGCCCGCTACGCTCTCGAAGCCCTCAACATCGACAAATATGGTCTTGACGAAATCGACAACAAGATTTTGCTCACCATCATCGACAAATTCAAGGGTGGACCTGTGGGCATCAGCACCATCGCCACCGCTATTGGAGAAGACGCTGGCACCGTGGAAGAGGTCTATGAACCCTTCCTCATCAAAGAAGGCTTTATCCGCCGAACCCCTCGTGGACGCGAAGTCACCGAACAAGCCTACGTCCACCTCGGTCGCACCCCTGAATATGGCAGTCCCGCAGCCCCTGAACCCACGTTGTTTTAGCAACGCGAATTCAGCGGAGCAAGTTTTTCTAGAGGCTCTAGCTTTTCTAAAGTCCCTAGTCCTTCTAGAGCATCTAGTTCTTCGAGAATATCTAGTTCTTCTAGAGTTTCTAGCCCTTCTAGCATCTCCAACCCTCTTCCAATGATTACATTCAACAGTCTTAGCCTCCCCCTTCCTGCCCTAGACGTGCGCACCGAAGAAGCCTGGTTGCGCCGTGTCGCTGCGCAGCACAATCGCAGACTGGGAGAAATCAACTATATCTTCTGCAATGACGAAGAGATACTCGCCACTAATCGGCAGTATCTCCAGCACGACTACTACACCGACATCATCACCTTTGATTATAGTGCAGGAGCTGTGCTAGCAGGCGACCTCTACATCTCCCTCGATACCGTGCGCACCAATGCCGAGATGCTGGGTAAAAACTATGACGACGAACTCCACCGTGTGCTCGTTCATGGCGTGCTCCACCTCGTGGGCATCAACGATAAAGGACCTGGCGAACGTGAAATCATGGAAGCCGCAGAAGATGCTGCGCTCGCCCTCCGCTAAAGATGGGTAGAAAGCACTCACACACGTACAGCACCTTCACACTTGAAGTGCAGTAAATAGGCAAAGTATGTGCTAGAAAATCCGCAAAACATCTTGGCTATGTCCGCCGTTGGCAGTATCTTTGCAATGTGGTATCGAGTGCAGTAGTCCACTAGGTTCAGCTGTCTCGAGAGAAAGCTCTCCACACTCCCTCATCTCTCAGCTATTCTGAGACATTTGATTGCAACAATCTCATAAACACATCATATTTACTCTTATGAAAAGAATCGTACTCCTCCGTCATGGCGAAAGCCAATGGAACCTCGAAAACCGTTTCACGGGTTGGACAGACGTAGACCTCACCGAAAAAGGCATGGGCGAAGCTCGCAAGGCTGGTGAACTCCTCAAGAAGGAAGGCTTCAAATTCGGTATGGCTTACACTTCCTACCTCAAGCGCGCTATCAAGACCCTCAACAACGTGCTCGACTCCATGAACGAGGATTGGATCCCCGTACAAAAGAGCTGGCGCTTGAACGAAAAGCACTACGGTATGCTCCAAGGTCTTAACAAGAGTGAGACTGCTGCTAAGTATGGTGAAGAACAAGTGCTTGTATGGCGTCGTAGCTTCGACATCGCTCCCGATGCGATTGCTGAAGACGACAAGGAACGCAACCCCAAGTACGAAGCTCGCTACGCTGAAGTAGCTGATGCTGAACTTCCCCGCACAGAGTCTTTGAAGGACTGCATCGGTCGCACACTTCCTTACTGGACAGCAGTTATCTTCCCCACCCTCAAGAAGGTAGACGACCTCCTCGTAGTTGCTCACGGCAACAGCCTCCGTGGTGTGATTAAGCACCTCAAGGGCATCAGCGACAAGGACATCATCAGCCTCAACCTCCCCACTGCTCTTCCTTATGTATTTGAGTTCGACGATGATCTCAATCTCGTAAAGGACTACTTCCTCGGTGATCCCGAAGAAATCAAGAAGCTCCAAGAAGCAGTAGCCAACCAAGGTAAGAAATAAGCCTAAGTTGCCACTTGCTGCACTGAGCATTCTCAGACACACTCCTTACATATAGACAAGGAATTGCAGCATTTGACTTTTTACACACTCGGCTTGGGTTTTGCACTCAAGCCGAGTTTCTTTTGAGCCTCTATCGTATGAAATTCGCTTCCTCTCTCCCTTCTATTCCAGGTATTCTCCTCGTCGCTCTCTTTGCAGGAATAGCCACAGCATTGAGCACTCTCCCCTTCTTTCAGCATCTTTCTCTCTCCCCCCTCATTATCGGCATCCTCATTGGTATGCTTTTCGCCAACACCCTTGGGAAATTTCTTCCCGAATCGTGGCGCAGTGGGCTGAAATTTTGCAGCAAACGCATTTTGCGCATCGGCATCATCTTCTTTGGCTTCCGTCTCACGCTCGCTGATGTCGCACAAGTGGGCATGCCAGCCATAGGACTCGACCTCATCATCGTTTGCGGCACCCTCGCGCTCGGCATTCTCGTAGGTAAATGGCTCAAGATGGACCGCGAAACCACCTTACTTACCTCTGCTGGTAGCGCCATCTGTGGCGCAGCAGCCGTGTTGGGAGCAGAAGCCACACTCAGAACCGAGGCATACAAAACTGCAGTAGCCGTATCTACTGTAGTGCTTTTCGGCACCCTCTCCATGTTTCTCTACCCCGTCTTATATCGCAATGGGGTTTTCCCACTCTCCACAAGCGAAATGGGCTTGTTCACAGGAGCCACCGTGCATGAAGTGGCCCATGTGGTGGGAGCTTCCAACGCCATGGGCAAAGAAGTGGCAGACGTGGCAGTGATTGTCAAGATGATTCGTGTGATTATGCTCGTTCCCGTCCTGCTGAGTTTCGGATGGTTTGCGCGCACACACAACAACACCTCTGCATCGGGCGAGCGCAAAGTCGTCATTCCATGGTTTGCCTTCCTCTTTCTCCTTGCCATCGGGCTTAATTCTCTCCTCTCCCTTCCTGATTCCGTGTCTAGCACCATCAATACCCTCGATACATTCGCCCTCACCATGGCGATGACTGCCTTGGGTTGCGAAACAAGTTTCGACAAATTTCGACAAGCGGGCTGGCGTCCTTTCGTCCTCGCCTTGGTGCTCTACATTTGGCTCGTGGCTGGTGGCTTCTTTATTGTGAAAGGACTTTCTATGGCTGGCTTTATTTCCTAAGACAACTACACGAAGAAGTCTTAGGAAATAGAGAGTTAAGTCCGAAAATAATAGGGGTAATGGCTAGAGAAAATCTCTAGAAAAATCGTAAATTATACAGCAACCAAGCAGTGTTTTCCGTTTTTTTTACATACCTTTGTCGCAGAAGTCTATTCTTGAAAACTATATTTCTCACTTACTCATCTTGACTTACAAGATTCACAAACGCAATGATTATGAAGAAACTTCTATTTTCTATCATCTCCTCTTGCCTAGGCATGATGACAGCTTCCGCACAGTATGTGCCTACTCCCCAAGCCACAGCCCTCACTCACGAGGCATCTGGAGTAATTGCCACTAGTCTATTAGATTTTACTGCGCAGTCCTCCGCCATCGATGCGACCACTTTGCCTACCTCGACCACTTTGAGTAGCACAACTACTGCCGAAGCGCCACGCGGTCGGTACTATCGCGGTCCACTCCATAGATTCAGGCCACATTTTGCCGCCTTAGCGGAAATCGGTCTCGGAAGCGAGATAGACCTCAACGCCACTGTGGGTGCGCAGCTCCTCCCCTTCTACTATATGGGTGGAGGTCTCAACATTACTTATTGGCATGATGGGTTTATCAGAGATCACGACCGCTTCGACCTCAACCTCATCCTCAACCCTCGCTTTGAGATTCCCACACGCTCCATCGTGACGCCCTACATCGATATCAAATCGGGCTTTTCCCTCACCCACAAACATGGTCCCTATTTTGCCTTCAGCACAGGTGTTCAACTCAAGAATCTCATTCTTGGCGTCGGATATACCATGCAAGTCACCAACGAAGAATACACCAGTCTAGATGGGGGTTGCTGCATAGGAACCTATTATCCCAACTACATCTACGATGGAGTTACCTTCCGATTGGGCATAAAATTCTAACAAACTCACCCCAGTAGAGTTTTTTCCTCCAACGAATTGCGTACAAATAGCCAACGAGGAAATATCGTGCAACTACTACAAAAAGCAACTCTTGAGCTGCACTCAAAAAAAACTCCCACGTTTTTGAAAAAATCTCCCACGTTTTTCGGAAAATCTCCGACGTTTTTCAAAAAACGTGGGAGATTTTTTTGTGTTTATCGGAGTTTTGTTCTCCTCCTCGCCGACAGCACATGAGTCACCAGCCCAAGAGGGCAGGATAAATCTACGCATTTATCACACAGGAAGTGGCGAAAACATTGGTCACCTCGAAATAAATCAGTAAATTTGCGGCGCAAAGATTGCACACATTCTGTAGTTTTGAGCCAATCCTGAGCAGTAACCTCAGAAAGGTAACCGATTTGCAGTTCCCACAACAAAACAAACGCACTAAAAATATGAGTGAACAACAAAAGAAAATCAAGCAGCTTGTAGAGCTTCGCGCAAAAGCCCGTCTCGGCGGTGGTGAAGTAGCTATCGACAAGCAGCATGCCAAGGGCAAAGCCACGGCACGTGAACGCATCGCCCTTCTCGTAGACGAAGGTAGTTTTGAAGAACTCGATATGTTCAAACTACATCGCTGCCACGACTTCGGCATGGAAAAGAAACACTTCTACGGTGATGGCGTGGTGTGCGGTAGTGCCACCATCAACGGCCGTTTGGTGTATCTCTATGCACAAGATTTCACCGTCAATGGCGGTTCGCTCTCTAAGACTATGGCAGAGAAAATCTGCAAGGTGCAAGATCTCGCTGTGAAGATGGGTGCACCCTGCATCGGTCTGAACGACTCAGGTGGTGCACGCATCCAAGAGGGTATCAACGCTTTGGCTGGTTTTGCCGACATTTTCCAACGCAACATCGAAGCCTCTGGTGTAGTGCCCCAGATTTCGGGCATCTGCGGTCCCTGCGCTGGTGGTGCAGTTTACTCTCCTGCTTTGACCGACTTCATCGTGATGCTCGAAGGCGTGAGCTACATGTTCCTCACTGGTCCTAAAGTGGTGAAGACGGTGACCGGCGAAGAGGTGACACAAGAAGAACTTGGCGGTGCGAGTGTGCACACCAAGAAGAGCGGTGTAGCACATTTCAGTGCAAAGACTGAAGAAGAATTCGCAGGTCTCATCCGCCGTTTGCTCTCTTTCCTCCCCCAAAACAACCGCGAGCGCGCTCCTCGCGTGGAATGCACTGACCCCATCGATCGCAAAGAAGCACTCCTCAACGAAATCATCCCCGACAACCCCAACATGGCATACGACATGTATGAAGTGATTGGCGCAGTGGTGGACAATGGTGAGTTCCTCGAAGTGCAACGCGATTTTGCACAAAACATCATCATCGGTTTCGCTCGTTTCAACGGTCAAAGCGTGGGTATCGTAGCCAACCAACCTAAGGTTTACGCTGGTGTGCTCGACGTGAATGCTAGCCGCAAGGGTGCACGCTTCGTACGTTTCTGCGATGCCTTCAACATCCCCATCGTCAGCTTGGTAGACGTGCCTGGTTTCTTGCCCGGCACGGGTCAGGAATACAACGCTGTCATCTCCAACGGTGCGAAGTTGCTCTACGCTTATGGCGAAGCTACTGTGCCTAAGGTGACTGTAAACCTCCGCAAGAGCTATGGTGGTTCGCACATCGTGATGGGTAGCAAACAGCTCAAGACCGATGTAAACTACGCATGGCCTTCTGCAGAAATCGCAGTAATGGGTGCAAGTGGTGCAGTTGCCATCCTCAGTGCTAAGGCAGCTAAAGAACAAGAAGACCCCAAAGCCTTCCTCGCTCAGAAGGAAAAGGAATACAACGAGCTCTTTACCAACCCCTACAAGGCTGCTGCAGAAGGTTACATCGACGATGTGATCGAACCTCGCAACACCCGTTTCCGCATCTGCCGCGCACTCGAGCAAATAGCAAGCAAGAACGACAGCCGTCCTGCCAAGAAGCACGGTAACGAGCCTCTCTAATCGGGCACAACCGCTCTAAATTCTTAGACGATAATGAAAGTATTTCAATATAACTTTGGTGGACGTGCGGTGCGCATCTCGCTGAGCGAGCAACAAGGCACCATCGTTGCGGTGGAAGAAGATGGCGCAAGCTATCAACCCACAGAGGCAGAAATGCCCCTCTATGCAGGTCTCATCAGTCTTGCACTCGCACAATATGACTGCGAAGAAGTGCACGACGACGAGCCAAGCGTGCTGACCTTTAAGGCGCAACCAACGGTGTGGAACGACCCCGCATTGCAGTTCACTCAAGACTCATTTTCCAATAGATAATCCATAATGAGAACATATAGTTACACGATCAATGGTGCACGCTACGACGTGACCATCGAATCGCTCCGCGACCAAGTGGCAAAGCTCAACGTGAATGGCGTGGCTTTTGATGTGGAAATCCTCGGTGCTCCCCTCTCTGAAGGCGATTTGCCTGAAGTCGCAGCCGCTGCTGCACCTGCAGCTCCCGTAGCCGCTGCCCCCAAAGCAGAAGCCGCTCCTGCTCCTGCCGCTAAAGGTGCCGCTGGTGCAGGCGAACCAGTGAACGCTCCTCTCCCTGGCGTAGTGACCAAAGTGGTAGTTGCCGCTGGTCAAGCTGTGAAGAAGGGCGACACTGTGGTAGTGCTCGAAGCCATGAAGATGGAAAACAACATCACGGCTGAGTGTGACGGTACGGTGACTGGTGTTTGCGTAGCTGCTGGCGACAGTGTGCTCGAAGGCACTACTCTCCTCACCATCGGTTAAACCCCAATCAGTCATTAGCCCGTAATAGTGCTACATATACTGCATTTTGCGTGGCTCAATCCACAAAAAAGCCTCTTGCTTCATCGCAAGGGGCTTTTTTTTAAGCCAAATAGGTCATTATCCTGAACAGATTTTATTTGATTGTTGAGCAGACGGTTGGTTGTGAGTTCGAAAGCGTAGCAGGTTACATCGAGAACAAACAAGAAACAAGATGCCAACAAGGAAATAAAAGATGGCAGAAAGTAATCTTCTCCATTACCAGTAACACATTTTACGCTCTAATGACCGATTTGGGATAATACAAAAGGCGCGACACACCCTCCGTATGTCTCGCCTTTCGTATTAATCATTATGCGTGAAGAAGTATAGCATTCTCTATGTGTGCGCACCATTCTTGATTCAAGGCTATACAAGCCATATTTGCAACAGTTGTTCAAGCAAAACACCGAGAAATCATACTCTTAAAGCATTATCACGAAAACAGCCACTATTAGTGGCAACGTAGCCTGCTACTAATGAGTAGAACGCACGCCAACAGCACAAGAAGCACTGGATAAACGAACACCCCAATGGGTGCTCCCATTTCAGGGTTAGATGAAGGGAGTTGTTGCATATAAGAGTACCAGAAAAACACTAGAGGAAGCATTCCCAACACCCAAACCACCACTTCAGCAATGAGCAGTCGACTACGATAACGACGTTCTTGTTCGCTCTTAGTTTTGACAAGGAAAGGTCCCCAGAGAGCCCCAAAGGGCAGGATCAATCCCAACAACGTCAACAAAATCATTTTTACAGTAGGTTTCATAAGCTTGTTATTTGGAGAAAAATTAGATACATGATACACCAGCAGCAATCATCATAGACTCTGTACACGATCCAGCCCCAAACAAATCTCCAAAATCACAGAGCGTCCTACACTTATCAGAATTCTCACATGCTCTTTTTGCTGTACTATAGACACGAGCTACACAATGAGTATACCCCTCACCGCGGAGACGAGCTTTTTTAGCGTGTAACTTAATATCCTCTCTCACCTTAGAGATGCTCATACTCATCTTTCCAGATTTATTTCCTTCCTTTGAGAGCTTCAATTCAGA
>JABZGM010000080.1:0-2513 GCA_015259235.1 Alloprevotella sp.
GTGCGAATGGTGGTCGTGCCATCTGTCTTGCCGAAATAGGAAGAGCATTTGGGGAAGAGATAGAACGCACCTTCAGGATCGTTCACTTCAAACCCAGGAATTTCTTTCGCCAAACGGACAATGAGATTCTTGCGGCGAAGGAAGGCTTGACGCATTTCCTCAACAGGAGCTTGATCACCATTGAAAGCAGCCACAGAAGCCTTTTGAGAGATAGAACCCGCACCAGAAGTGTATTGACCTTGGAGCTTGTTCACCGCCTTTGCGAGGGCGAGAGGAGCAGCCACAAAACCAATGCGCCAACCCGTCATGGCATAAGCCTTAGACACCCCATTGATGATGGCGGTGCGCTCTTGCATATCGGGCAAAGTGGCGATAGAAGCATGCTTGCCCACATAGTTAATATGCTCGTAAATCTCATCGGCAATGACAAGCACCTCAGGATGTTGGCGAAGCACTTCGGCAAGACCTTCCAATTCTTCAAGACTGTACACCGAACCAGTGGGGTTGGAAGGACTGCAAAGAATGATGGCCTTCGTGCGAGGCGTGATGGCAGCTGCCAACTGTTGGGGAGTAATCTTGAAATTCTGCTCGATGGTGGCTTCTACAAACACAGGTTCTCCGTCTGCCAAACGCACCATGTCGGGATAGCTCACCCAATAAGGCGCAGGGATGATGACTTCGTCGCCAGGATTCACCACAGAGAGCAGCACGTTGCACACCGCTTGTTTGGCACCATTGCCCACCACAATCTGCGTGGGTTCGTAGTGCAGTCCATTTTCACGTTCCAATTTAGCGCAAATGGCTTGACGAAGATCAAGATAACCCGGCACAGGACTATAGCGCGACCAGTTGTCGGCAATGGCTTGTTGCCCAGCAGCCTTGATGTGGTCGGGCGTGTTGAAATCGGGTTCACCCACAGAGAGGTTGATGATGTCGATGCCCTGAGCTTTGAGTTCGGCGCTCTTTTGCGACATGGCTAATGTGGCAGAGGGAGCAAGACGATTGAGACGATCGGAAAGTTGCATAAGGTGAGGGAAAAATTGAGAAAGTGAAATGGAAAAGGTGAAAGGCTAAAGCAACAGTTGCGCTTCCACAGCAAAAACTGCAAAAATAGTGTCGGCTCGAAAGTCTCCAGAGGTGGGCGGAGACCTCCGAGCCGTAATTGAGTCACTGCAAGACCGTGCTATTATCTGCGACGGCCCAACAAGCGGAGGATGTAGAGGAAAAGATTGACAAAGTCGAGATAGAGCGTAAGACTGCCCATCAGTGCCACCTTCATGGTAGACTCTTCGTCCATCTGGCTGTATTGTGTCACCAGACGTTTTATCTTCTGCGTGTCATAGGCGGTGAGTCCAGTGAAGATGACCACACCAGCAAGACTGATGAGGAGATCGAACATGGAATTTCCCCAGAACATATTCACCACTAGAGCAATAATGAGTCCGATGACTGCCATCGTGAGGATGCGCCCCATCATGGAGAGGTCTTTCTTGATGAAAAGTCCCACGAACGACATTGCGCCAAATGTGCCTGCCGTGATGAGAAAAGCGTTGACTATAGTGGCTTGAGCGTAGACTAAGAAGATGCTCGAAAGGGTCACCCCATTGAGAATGGCATAGAGGGCAAACAGCACTCCGGCAGTCATAAACGAGAGTTTATGGATGCGTGCAGAGAGAAACCACACCAAACCGACTTCAGCGATGAGTAGTCCGTAGAATAGGAAGGGAGCACTGAATATCGCGTTCATCAGAGCAGGCTGAGTCACCACAGCCAGACTGGTAAGTCCGGTCATGGCGAGTGCCAAAGCCATCCAGAGATAGACCTTCTGCATCACAGCAGGGAAGGACAATGCGCTACCTTGCGAAGCATAGGAGCGGTTGTAGTTGTTTTGAGGTTGATACATGAGAGAATTTATTATTTTAGACGTAAATGTTCACTGTGTGTCGAGAAATCCACGCTCCTGCATGGACCAGGATATTGCTAAACGCGCAGAAACGATTTCCAAGAGTGCAAGACTTGCAAGGAGGATTCCGAGAAGTTCTAGGGCATGTGGCAAGAATCTCGAGGAGAGCTGCCAGATTTTCAAGCAGAAATCGAGAGACGATTTCGAGGTGCTGAAAAATCTCCAACGTTTTTCGGAAAATCTCCAACGTTTTTCGGAAAATCTCCAACGTTTTTCAGAAAATCTCCAACGTTTTTGCCCCACTTGCGCAGCGATTTTCCTCCTTTCACTGCCACAGCTCAAAATAAATGATTAAATTCGCCATGAGTAACACGCCTGCGCGCTCACGCGAAAGCCCAAAGATCGGGCTGCCTTCCGCCAACGTGTTGCCCTCCGTGAGCTGTCTGCCATCAGACAGACACATTTTACACTTATTTTTTTGAGTTCACCCTCCATGCTTTATCCCCATGATTAAACCTAACGAATTTTACGATTTACCCGTTTGTGGCATTAGTGACGAGTCCGATGGCAGTTATTTCATCGTACAAGACGGAGGACGAGAGTACAAAGT
>JABZGM010000080.1:2523-8795 GCA_015259235.1 Alloprevotella sp.
CAAGGTGCTGCCCTGCATGGTGCGAGAAGGAAAAAATGAGACTTTGTATCTGGTGCAAAACTTAGCGAAGGTTATAGGCGATTACTACGAAGAGAATCAGACTTATCCCTTCATCGTGATGGGCACTGCTCCGTGCGATGGCACCTCGGTACTGAGATATAAAGCGCAAGACTACCTGAAGGTGCCCGTCACCGTCATCTGCCCGCCCAACTCCGAACCGCTGCGCCCACGACAACAAATCGACGTGCGTGTGAAGAAAGTCAATGAAAACAAACTGCTCTTCCTCCACGACGACCTGCCCACTACGCAGAGCAATGCCACGCTCTCCACACTGCTCCAACTGGGGAATGCCACTCCGGCACAACAACGCTATCTCGAACGCGTGATGCTCACGCATCCGGCATGGGGGGCTACACGCAAACTGCTCCGCAAGAGGTCGCCACTCTGGCCCGTGAAGGCGCTGCTGGCAGTGCCCTATGCCAACCAATGGATCATCTCGCCCTTGGCACGCGAACGACGTCTCAAGGCGAAACACGGCGTGGAACTGCTCAAACTCTATCGCTGCATTGCCCTCCACGTGCTCGAAGATGCGGAATGGCTCAAGGCTTTTAGCCCCACAGAGAGCGAACGCATCCGCGATGAGATTGCCACCAAAGTGGAAGTGGCAGAACTCCAAATCGAGGCGCTCCAACTCCTCGACGACCACCAAGCGGAAGACACCATCAAGGGGGTGATGCATAAGCTCGACAAGACGGGATATGTCTACGACCTGCAGCACAAACTCGGGTTGATGATGACGCTGTTCTCCCTGCGCAACGATTTGCTCGAAGGGCACATCGACTCGCTGCTCGACTTCATCGCACGCAAGGGACACACTTGGAAAAATCGTAACCTCCCCACGGCATTTGCCCACTTCCTCGAAGGATATATGCGCGCCAACGCTGGACGCGCCAACCGATTCTTGGACTGCACCTCTCAAGAGTCGCGACTCGTGCTCGAACGCATGGTCCAAGCCATCTGCTACTTCCTCGCTCTCGATGGCGGACAGACGGAACAGAGGGGCGAATATCAAGCCATGCTCTACTATTACCTCTCGCTCGTGGCGCCTCAACGCACCATCACCGACGAGGACTCTTCGCGACACATGGCACGCTTGCTCATGGACCGCGCCTTCTGGAACCTCATCGAACCAGAATCTTTCCAGAGTGCGCTGGTGTGGAGCCAAGATTTCCGACAGTTTGACATTCTGGCGCACCGCATGCTCGAGGCACAACCTGCCGTGGCTACGCTCATCCCTCACTCCTACGAGTCGGACTTGGTGCGTCTGTCGCTCTCTCGCGAGGGACTGACCCTTGCTCCCACACAGTCTGCCGAACCTGTGCGCAATGTGCTGCCCACAGGACTGATGGACTGGCACGGGCTGCAACTCTTGCTCGAGGAACCTTCGCGCTACCGCATTGCCACTGGTGCTTCGCTCTCTGAATGGACCACTTGGTGGAGCGATGTGGAACGCGCGCTCTTCTCTCCTCACCAAGAGGTGGTGGCACCGACTCCCGTGGTGCGCAAGACCATCCCCGATGTGGACACGACGGTGAAAGTGCGCGTGCAACGCAGACACCCCAGCGATCAGACGCGATTTTATTGCATCATCGAGGAGGAAAGCTACCGCGGCGAAGGATGGATTGACACCTATGTCAAAGGGCAAGACACGGGGATGTTTTTCTATAATCCTTATTTCTCCCTCGATTCGTTTAACTTTGAGGGACGCCCGCTCCTCTTCGAGGTGAAGGTGATGGGATGGGCTGACCCCGAAGCTGAAGACGAACGCTTGCTCTTCAACGCGCAACCGCTCATCTTGGAGAAAATGCACGAATGGGTGCAGGATTTCATGATGGAAGATCGACTCACCAACTGCCATCTCTATGGCTATGCAGGACAACTCTACCGCGGTGTCACCGAGGAGGGCTATGTGGTGCTGGTCGATGTGCCCGACGACTTGGAGTGCGCTCCTGGCGATGACGTGCAAGTGCGCCTGACTAATGTGGACAACGTGCGCTCTCTCCGCGCCGAAGCCGTGGACTTCTCTCCTGTGCCGGTGGACATGAAGGGGGTAGCAGAAAACTTCCTCGTAGACTATGCCAATGGCGAGGTGTATGAGGAGGAGTCTGAAACGAGCGACTGCGACAGTGCAGCCTTGGAAGCGGAAGAGGTGGTGATGTGGGTCAACAACGATGTGCATCTCTTGCTCCAACTCCTCGACCATCAGGCGATGCTGGAGGAGGACCCTGCCAAAGCCTATGCCTTTCTCTCGGTGGCACACATCATGGCACGTATGCTCGAGCACAAAGACTCGATGCAATACTTCGACACGCGCCGTCAGTTGCTCCGACAAATCGAACACTATGGCGTGAACCGCCAAATCAATCTGGAGGAGGTGGAACGCATCGTTAGCAATGCCGACACCATCATCGACCGCTATCCGCTCTTGCGCGAACAGCTCACCGAGATGCGACTCCTCAGTGCCACAGGCGATGAAAGACAAAATGACTTTTTGTGGCAGACGATGAAGGATTATCCTTCTTCGCACAGACTCGTGCAACTGGCGCGACTGATTCTCTCTTTCAACCTCACTTCGGGATTCCCCCTCGAGGGACATCAAGAGGAGATTCGCCGACAAATCAAACAGTTGCTCCACATCGAGGTGGATTTGCCACAAAGCTATACCTTCGGATGCGAAGGACAACGTCTGGAATTTAAGACGAGCACGGTGTTCCCACCCGACAACGATATGCGCCCCAACCTGGAGGAACAGACCTACAACCTCATGAAGGTGGTGTGCGGCATGCTCAATGCGCAAGGCGGTACGCTGCTCTTGGGCGTGAACGATGCCGGGGTGGCATGTGGTTTGCAGGAAGATTTGCTCTATTTCAAGGGAGATCTCGACCGATTGAAACGCCACGTGCGCGACAGCATCTTCCGCAAATTTGGCTTGGCTATCAACGACCGCGTGCGCGACGAACAACTGCCGGCTGGCAAACACGTGGTGCTGGCATTTCACATCCCTGCAAGTAACGAACCGGTGGCACTGGACAATTCGTATTTCGTGCGACAAGGTTCTAGTTCGCGCTACATCACTTCGGCAGAAATGGTGCGCAAACTCATGGCAGCGCGCGATGAGAAGGGCACAGCGGCGGACTGGAGTGCTTCGGGACTGGAGACTAAGACTAACACTGCGCCTCTCCCTGCTGATGAGCATGCGGTGGGCACTGCTGCGACCACAGACGATGCTTCTGCCTTTGGCGTTGGCTCCGCTGCGACGGCTTCCACCGAAGGGCACACTTCCCTCTCACCTGCTTCTTCTTCCGCCTCTGCAGCGCAAAATACGGACGAGACGACACAACAGCTCGATGGACTCGCTCTGCTGAAACAGACACGCACTTCGCTCATCCGCTCTAATGTGGTGAACAACTGGGATGAGAATTATGGTATCGACACGGTGGCTTATCTCCGATTCTACGACCAAGGCGAATGGTGCGTAATGGACGAAGAGAACTGGGACGAGGGTTGGCTCACGCTTGCTGTGCACGACCGCGAAGAGAAGGGTTCGCTCCTCATGGTCTACGAAGATGGGGTGGTGAATCGTGTGCCGATGGAACTCTGTCTGGATAAGATTCGCAATAAGCACTTCAAACGCTACAACGAACGTACGCCGCTCTTCTTCTGCCCTGTGGCTCCTGGCGATGCGCTGCTCATGGCTTATCGCGATGACCACGGCAACCGCTTCTTCCGCCTCGACAATGTGGACCGCATTCCGGAAGGGAAGATGCTCTCGGCAGGCAATAAATTGGTGCGCCCTGACTTTGAACAGGTGGTGTTTTGCGAGGTGATCCCTGCTGGGCAATTCGGAGGTCTGGAGAAATTCTACAACCTCAAAGATACGACTCTCGGACATTCCCTCGATGTGCACTACGAAAAGGAACGCAACATCCTCTCTAATCTGGGAATCAAATTCTAGACGTTAGGAGTCGCAGACTCTTTCTGCTCGGGGTCATAGACCCTTTTTGCTCGCCACGACAAGCGTGGCTCGGGTCTTCTAGAGCTAGTTTTTCTAGGTCTTCTAGAGCTTCTAGTCCAACCGCGCTAGCCTTCTAAACTCTAACGTCTAAACTCTAACGTCTAATATGCTCGAGCCACGCTTATCGTGGCGAGCGAAAAAGGGTCTGCGACCCTCTAACGACTAAACTCTAACGACTAAAAAGGGTCTGCGACCCTCTAAACTCTATAATGCTTGATTTATTTATCCTCGTTATCATAGGTTGGAGCCTATATAATGGTTGGCGCGCAGGATTGGTGCGCGAAATCCTCTCCACCGCTGGTATTTTGGTAGGTCTTTTTGGCGCCTCCCTAGCCTACACCGTCTTTGGCGAAACTCTCGCTGTCGCCACGGGAAGACAAGTAAACATGGTGACCAACATCGTTGCCTTCTTCCTCTTGTGGATCATCATCCCCCTCGCACTGGGCTTTGCTGCCACACTCCTCACCAGAGTGTTGCGCACACTCCAACTGGGCAGCATCAACGCTGCCGCAGGAGCAGGACTTTCGCTCATCAAATATGTGATTCTCCTCTCGTGTCTCCTCACTGCCATGCACAGTCTGGGCATTCTCAATGAGGAGCGTGTGGAGAAATCTGTGCTCTATCGCCCTGTGAGCGGTGTCCTCTCGTGGGCGGTCGATGCCGTCTTCAACAAGGACGAAGATGCCCACAAGGTGACGCACCGCAACGGCAGTGGTGCTCACAACGATGCAGACGACAATACGGACTCTGACTCCGACCAGTCCGACACGGTGTGGGTGCAGCGCGATGGCAGCATCAAACGATAAGTGCAATTCCCAACAAAAACTGCCCTTATCTACAGAAGGGAATTTCCATCTCCCTGACGAAACAACCCTCGCACAAGGAAGGATCAACTATATCTCTGCGATTTCCCTCAGCTACAATGAGGAGAACCGAGAATACCAACACAAGAAAGCCCCTGAGTCTCGAGAAGAAACTCAGGGGCTTATCGCATATCATAAGCAAGAGGTTTGTCCCCCCCAATCGGTCATTAGACCGTTATAGTGCATTCGATATAGAGAAGATAACTTCCTGCCATCTTTCATTCTCTTGTTGTCATCTTGTTTCTTGTTGGATTTCATCCTTCGTTTTCTCGCCATGGCATAACTCGAGCAAGCTCGGTTCTGCTCATTTGGCTTAACGAAAACGTTCGTTCTCGATGTAGCCCGCTACGCCTTCGAACTCACAACCAACCATCTGCTCAACAATCCTATGAAATCTGTTCAGAATACAATGACCACTTTGGGTTAAAAATAACTTCCAAAGGAAACACCCATCATCATCATATTGAGCCCCGAATTCCCAGACATTTTACGGAAATTCAAGCCAACATACGAATTCTTTGTGCAAAGATATTGAAGGCTAACACCTAAATTGAGTGCAGGTTTGAGATAATCTTTGCCAACATTAGTCTGACCTTGCACTAGAGACAACCCAATAGAGGTGAGAACGCGCACTCTGTCCTTCGTGAGGGAGTATTGTTTAAAATCGAGCGACAAGTAGCGAGGGTTGTTTTTCCATTCGTAGCCAAGAGATGCGCCCGAGAGTTCCAAACCAGAGTGTGGAGTGAGGGTATAGCCAAGCGTGAGTGCAGCCGCAGTTGTGGCTCCTTGACCAAAACGAGGATTATTGTCTAAGAGATAGTACTCGTCTACTGCAAGGTAGAATTTTCCTTTCTTCTCCACTTGGTCGAAACTTTGCGCAGAGCCATAGCAGGCGACCGTAAAAACTCCCAAAAGGGTGAGCAGAAATTTGTTCATATACTTTGTCTTTAATCGGTTAGAAATTTCTTGATGACAAGGTGATGGTTATTCTAAATTCTCAGAATCAACTTCCGGCTTAGATTCTTCAACCTTTGTTGGTTCTTCAACCTTACTCAATTCTTTTGTTATTTCATCACTTGCAGTTTTACTTGCAAGCACTGCACCAGATACAGTTTTATCAACTAAGGCTCCAATAGCATCTGCACCAGCGATAACCACCCAGTGATACCACTTTTTACCGCTTCTAGTTGCTAGTTTAGACTCGTGTTCTTTAACGAATCTTTCCCATTGCAAAGCTGAATAGCGGAAGGTTGAGGTTGATTTAAGCAAATCCTCTTTCTCTACTTCTGTGAGTTTATCATTGCTAAGAACATAACTCTCAAAGTGCATAATAC
>JABZGM010000081.1:0-3350 GCA_015259235.1 Alloprevotella sp.
TTCGAGCCAACGACAAACCATCTGCTCAACAGACCCATAAAATCTGTTCAGGAGCTAATGACCGGTTGGGGTTTAACGACCGATTGGGGATAAAATAGCCTTCGTGCTTTATCTCATGCGATATTTTCGGGGTAGAATGATGGATTCTTCCCCGAAATTTCGTATCTTCGCAAGCACGTTTTTCAAGCCCAAAGGAAATACTTGCAAAATCATCAACTCAACATAGCAAAAACGACCAAAAAAGTTTGGAGAATTGCTGAAGTTGAGTTATATTTGCAGCAACGAAAAATAATCAAATATCATAAGCAATATGGAACAAGTAAAAAGAGTGTACACTTTTGGTAACGGACAGGCTGAAGGTGATGCTACGATGCGCGATCTCCTCGGCGGTAAAGGTGCCAACCTTGCAGAAATGAACAAGATTGGTGTGCCCGTGCCTCCAGGATTCACCATCACCACCGACACCTGTAACGACTATTATAAAGTAGGTCAAGAAGAGATTATTCGTCAGCTCACCGACCAAGTGAATGCAGCTATCGCTACCACAGAAGCAAGCATGAACAGCAAGTTTGGTGATGCCACCAATCCGCTCTTGCTTTCTGTACGTTCTGGTGCTCGTGCTTCAATGCCCGGTATGATGGACACCATCCTCAACCTCGGTTTGAACGACACCGTAGCAGAAGGTCTTGTAGCTAAGACGGGTAACCCTCACTTCGTTTACGACTCTTATCGCCGTTTCGTACAAATGTATGGTGATGTCGTGCTCGGCATGAAGCCCGAAAACAAGGAAGACATCGACCCATTTGAAGCTATCATCGAAGAGGTGAAGGCTATCCGTGGCATCCACCTCGATAAGGATCTCACTGTAGAAGAACTCAAGGACCTCGTAGAGCGTTTCAAGAAGGCTATTAAAGACAACACGGGTCACGACTTCCCCACTGATCCTAAAGAACAACTCTGGGGCGCTGTGTGCGCTGTGTTCCGCAGCTGGATGAACGAACGCGCTATCCTCTATCGTAAGATGGAAAGCATTCCCGACGAATGGGGTACGGCTGTGAACGTGCAAGCCATGGTGTTCGGTAACATGGGCGAAACTTCTGCTACTGGCGTTTGCTTCAGCCGTGATGCTGGTAACGGTGAAAACCTCTTCAATGGTGAGTATCTCGTTAACGCACAAGGTGAAGACGTGGTGGCTGGTATTCGCACTCCACAACAAATCACCAAGATTGGCGCACAACGCTGGGCTGAACGCGCTGGTATCAGCGAGGAAGAACGCGTAGCAAAATATCCTTCTATGGAAGAAGCTATGCCCGAAATCTACGCTGAACTCGATGCGCTCCAAAACAAGCTCGAACAGCACTACCGCGACATGCAAGACATGGAGTTCACCGTACAAGAAGGCAAACTCTGGTTCTTGCAAACTCGTAACGGTAAGCGCACCGGTACCGCTATGGTGAAGATCGCCATCGACCTCCTTCACGAAGGTATGATCGACGAAAAGACAGTCATCAAGCGTTGCGAACCCAATAAGCTCGATGAGCTCCTCCACCCAGTCTTCAACAAGAAGGCATTGGCTGGTGCACACGAAATCACCCGCGGTCTTCCAGCTTCTCCTGGTGCAGCTTGCGGTCAAATCGTCTTCCACGCTGACGATGCTGAAGCATGGCACGAAGCTGGTAAGAAGGTCATCATGGTGCGCATCGAAACTTCTCCCGAAGACCTCGCTGGTATGGCAGCCGCAGAAGGTATCCTCACCGCTCGTGGTGGTATGACCTCTCACGCTGCTGTTGTGGCTCGTGGTATGGGTAAGTGCTGCGTATCTGGTGCTGGCGGCATCGTGGTAGACTACAAGGCTCGCACGATGACTGTTGACGGTCTTACTTTGAAAGAAGGTGACTTCATCTCATTGAACGGTACCACTGGTTGCGTATACGCTGGTGAAATCCAAACTGAAGCTGCTGAACTCAGTGGTGACTTCGCAGAATTGATGGAACTCTGCAGCAAATATGCAAAACTCCAAGTACGCACAAACGCTGACACTCCTCAAGATGCGAAAGTGGCTCGTGACTTCGGTGCTGTAGGTATCGGTCTTTGCCGCACTGAGCACATGTTCTTTGAAGCAGAAAAGATCGTGGCTATGCGCGAAATGATTTTGAGCGAAACCGCTGAAGGTCGCGAAAAGGCATTGGCGAAGATTCTTCCTTACCAAAAGGCTGACTTCCTCGGCATCTTCCGCGCTATGGATGGTTGCCCAGTGAATGTTCGTCTCCTCGATCCTCCTCTCCACGAATTTGTACCTCACAACCAAGCTGGTCAAGAGGAAATGGCGAAAGCTATGGGCGTGACTGTGGAATACATCCACCAACGCGTGAATAGCCTCGTGGAAGCTAACCCCATGCTCGGTCACCGCGGTTGCCGTCTCGGTAACACCTACCCCGAAATCACTGCTATGCAGACTCGCGCCATCCTCGGTGCTGCTGTGGAGCTGAAGAAGGAAGGTCTCGATCCTCATCCCGAAATCATGGTGCCCCTCACGGGTATCCTCTATGAGTTTGAAAACCAAGAGAAGGTGATTCGCGAAACAGCTGCTGCACTCTTCGCAGAAGAAGGTGTGAGCGTAGACTACAAAGTGGGTACGATGATTGAAATCCCCCGTGCTGCTTTGACAGCTAACCGCATCGCAACTCGCGCTGAATACTTCTCATTCGGTACGAACGACCTCACGCAGATGACCTTCGGTTACTCTCGTGACGACATCGCTAGCTTCCTCCCCGTTTATCTCGAGAAGAAGATTTTGAAGGTAGACCCCTTCCAAGTGCTCGACCAAAACGGCGTAGGTCAACTCGTAGAGATGGCAGTAGAAAAGGGCCGTGCTGTACGTCCCGAACTCAAGTGCGGTATCTGCGGTGAACATGGTGGTGAACCTAGCTCTGTGAAGTTCTGCCACCGCGTAGGCCTCAACTATGTGAGCTGCTCACCTTTCCGTGTGCCCATCGCTCGCCTCGCTGCTGCCCAAGCTGCTGTTGAAGAACTCTAGTCGAAAAAGTCTAGAATACCATCTTCTATCGAAACATTCCCTCGAATGTCTTTGATGAAGACCCTAATATCACTTCATCCACTTCTTGCGAGGTGGATGAAGTTTTTTGTTGCTGTTCAAGAATCACTAGCAGTATTTTTTGACTTGTTAAACCCAAATCGGTCATTAGAGCGTAAGGGTACCAGCCTGCAATTTGACCTATACATCGAATCTTACTACGAAAAGCCACAAATTCTTTCCAATATTTGCAAGATTGGAAAGAATTGACAGGATGCAAGAGACAAATATGACCTATGGAATCGTAGAATAGTAG
>JABZGM010000081.1:3360-8736 GCA_015259235.1 Alloprevotella sp.
ACTTATAGACTATTATTGCTGTGATGATAAAAATAAGGCTGAAACCCACTTGCAGGATTTCAGCCTCTTATGTTACTTTTCTTGTTGGAACAAAACTAGTAACATGAGCAAAAGTACATGTTTTACCGGACAGCAATAATAGACAATAGATTACAGATACAGCTTCAGCCACCCAAAAAGAAAGCAAGCCCCAAGGTTCTTGTTGTGGTCAATCGCACACAAACAAGAACAATGGGGCTTACGGTGAAACATAGTATAGAAAGTATAGGGATAAGGCTCATCTCCTACCCCAAAATAAGGGCAGAGAGGAGCGTTGAGAAAGTACTATATACGCTGCAATCTTAGTCCGGCTGGGCAACGTAGAGTAAGAAAGTGCCCTTGGCATGCACGGCAATGTCGGGACGAGTCGCTACATTCAGCGTGCCCTGCCAGAGTTTGGTGAAATCATAGAGCGGATACATCAAACCTTCTGCAGAAAAATAAGATGCACCAAAATTCCAGATGGAGATTTCCTGACCCACATCCACCGTCAGACGCTTGGTGTCGCAGCAAGGATAGAAGGTGCCAAAGTCGCTCACCATGATCACCTCACGGTGTTCCTCAGCATAGTCCATGAGCAAAGCGAGATTTGCCAAGGCATGGTCTTCACGCTTGCCCGTAGCCCCGAGAATCACATACTCATCGCGACGTCCCAACTTGAGACAATGGTGAAAAGTCTTGGAGAGATCATTGGTCTCCTGTTCGGCAATGCGCACGATGCGATCAGCAAAAGAAGTTGCCACTTCGGGAGCTATCGAATCGCCATCGCCCACAATGACATCAGGATGGAAGCCCGCAGCCACACAAGCATTGGCAGCGCCATCGCAACAAGCGATAAAGTCTGCCTCGCGCAGGTATTGCAAGGCACGCTCTGTCGTAGGGAAGAGCCCAGAAGCAAGAATTACGGTCATAACAAAACAATAGAAGAATACCCCACCCTCCGTCTATCTTTCTCGACAAAGGCAGGAGGAAAAAGAAAAGCACAAGGGAAGAGAGAAAAACTATGAAATTATCCCAAATCGGTCATTAGATTCTGAACAGATTTTATTTGATTCCTGAGCAGATGGTTTGTCGTTGGCTCGAAGGCGTAGCGGGCTACGTCGAGAACGAACGAAAAACAAGATGCTCAGCAAGAAAATAAAAGATGACAGGAAGTTATCTTTTCAATTACGATTCGTACCATAACGGTCTAATGACCGATTTGGGATTATCCGTTGTTGCTGGTGGAGCTTTCTCCACTCCAGCCAACCCACCACAGACATCACGAGATAGAGGAAAAAGAGACCAGCCCAGAAATAATTGAGTTGCAGCACATACATCCCCACATAGCCCAGATTCACGACGATCCAAATGAGCCAATGCTCCATATATTTGCGTGAAATGAGCCACATCCCAGTGCAACTCAAGGCGGTGGCAAAGGCATCGAGCAACGGCGTTTGCGGCACTGCTACTGAAATTCCAAGGAAGGAATGTCCCAGCAACTGCTGCACATGACTTAAAAATCCGTAGAACAACAACAGTAATAGTGTAGAAATCAGCAATAAGGGAAGATATTTCCGGCGCGGTGTTGTATAGATGAGAAAGACCCCTTCTTCGGTTACCTCCTCGTGCTTGAAGAAGATGGCTTGCACTGCGACGAGCAGATAATAAACAAAAAGCCCCGCTGTGGCAAAGTTGCCTTGCACAAAATTGACATAGATGAACGGCAAGGCATTCAGCGCAGAGGCGACCCAGAACTTTGGACTTGCTTTGTATTGCAAATAGACATAAGGGATACCCAAAAGTGTGCCCAAGAGCACCAGTGCGCCATTCACCACATTGTCGGGCGAGAAGAAGAGGAGAAATTCAGAAAAGCTGGTCATATCTTAGAGACGAAAAAGAAAACGACTGCCACTTGTCACTATCTTCGACAGCAACAAGTGGCAGTGCGTCAGACAATTCGCGTGCCATATCAGGAAATCCTTGCCGTAGCGTGCGAGAACCTGACGGCACTAACAGAGGGCTACTAGAACTTCAAGGAGAGATTGACCATGAAGTTGCGACCTGCCATGGGATAGAAGCGAGGATCGCTCATGATTTCGTTGGTAGCACTCAAATAGGATTGTGAGTATCCGTTAGTTTCATACATCGTGTCGAGGAGATTATAGATAGTGCCTCCCACGGTGATTTCCTTGAAACCACGGAGTTTGAAGGTGTAGCTCGCATTGAGGTGCGACACAAAGTAGGCATCGAGCGAGTTTTCCTTCATTTCCAAGTTGTCGAGATATTGACTGCCCACATATTGTGAGGTCAAACTAGCGGCAAATCCTTTGTAGTTGTAGGCAAGAATGCTATTCGCCACGACAGCTGGAGAGAAAGAAATCGTGGTACTGCTCTTAGTAGGCAGGGCAACAGACTTTTCCCCGTTAGCATCGGGAAGGTAAGGGGTGTAGTCCTTGATCTTATTTTCGCTCAACGACACATTGATGTCCCAGCGGAAGTGCTGACTGGGCTTCCAAGCACCAGCCAACTCCACACCCATGCGGTAGCTCTTCGCCACATTTTCAGACACCGCTTCGCCAATGTCGTTCAAACGTCCGTTGAGCACAAACTGGTTCTTGTAGTCCATGAAGTAACCACCCACAGAGGCTTCCCAAGTGCGGTTAGCGATGCGATAGCCCACCTCATAGTCCATGAGACGTTCCGCCAGAGGAGAGTGCGCATTGTCAAACTCCTTCTCGTAGTTGTTGCGCGTTGGTTCGCGATGCGCCACACTGAGCGAAGCATAAGCCTGCTGGTTGGGAGCGATGAGCCAAGTGGCACCCACTTTGGGGTTGAAGAAGTGGAACTCCTCGTTGGTGTCGTGCACCGCCTTCTTGTCCGACGTACCGTCGATGCGGTAGTCGATGTTGCGATATTGGAGGTCGGCAAAGAGGTTGAGCTGATTGAAGAGCTTATAGTTGGCACGTGCAAAGATGTTGTAGTCCAACTTCTTACCCGTGTTGTCGTAATATCTGCGCTTCGTGTCGAGCGTGCCCACATAGTCCTTCACCCAATGCACTTCACCAAAGTGGTCATTGCTGAAGTAGTTGAGCGCTTGTCCAAAAGTGAAATCGAAACCACCATCCTTATATTCCAAAGAAGTGATGGCACCGCCGAAGTTACCTTCAAGGTTCTTGCGACGCACGATATCAGTTTTTGCGATTTCCTTTCCATTGAGCATGAAAGGCTTCAGTCCGAAACTCTTCAGTTTCTTGTTGTTTTTGTATTCTTCGTAGTAACCAAAGCCATAGGTGTAGTGCAAAGCTGCGTTGAAATTCCAATGCTCGTCGATGCGCTGCGTGAGCAGTGCTTGAGCGTGCTGTTGGAAATAGTAGTCAATCTGATTATCGTAGAAAGACTTTGTCGCCTCGATGTATCCGTTAGGGTTGTAGGTGCGGTTGGTCTTGAGCTGCTCACGGCTGATACCATCCCACGCATGGTAGGTGCGCTCCTTACCACCGAAGGCGATGAGCTTCAAAGTCGTTCCTTCGTTGATATAAGCCAACTGGGCGAAATAGGAACCCAGGCGAGCAGAACTGCGGTCGCGATAGCCTTCGGAAGAGAGGTAAGACAGACGGGCATCAAAAGTCCAGTGGTTGGCAAACAATCCCGTACCAGCCTTCACGGTGTTTTTGGTGGTGTTGAACGAACCAAACGAACCAGCATACAAGGCATAAGGCGAAGCACTCAAGCGGTCGGTGGTCATGTTTACACTCGCGCCAAAAGCAGCCGCACCATTGGTGGAGGTGCCCACACCGCGTTGGAGCTGAATGTCATTGACCGACGACACCAAGTCGGGCGTGTCCACCCAGTAGAAGGTGTGCGCCTCAGGGTCGTTGAGGGGAATACCGTTGTTCGTCACATTGATGCGCTCGCCCACGGTGCCACGCACGCGCAAGCTGGTGTAGCCAATGCCAGTGCCGGCATCGGAGGTAGTCACCACATTGGGGAGCGTGGAAAGAAGGAAGGGAATATCTTGCCCGAAATTCACCTTTTCTATCGCTTTCTTATCGAGGTTAGAAAAGGCGAGAGGGGTCTTGTTGGTGGCACGATTGGTCACTACTTGAGCTTCACCCAAATGTTTCGTGCGAGTGGTATCCGCCTTTTGAGCAGATGCCACCATAGCTGCCGCAAAGCAGCTCAGGAGAACAGTTTTTCTCATTAGAAACTATTTTAATTACTACGCCGGCATTATCCGGTTCAGTTCATAAGGGTGTATTCTCAGCTCCGTAGTTATCGGGGCACCCCCTTAAAATCGGCTGCAAAGGTAGCGATTTATTTCGAGATGAGGGGAGAATACACCCACATTCTACCCTTTTCTGTGATTTTCAAGGCGTGAATGCTTTTCTCACACCAGAAAATAGTAACTTTGTGGCAACCTTTTGGCTAGAGGTCCTAGCACGATTTCCACGGTGTGATTATGCCTGAGTCTGCTGAGATGATGCTTTCTCACACACTGCCAGCGATGTCAACTCTATGAAAAAGAATTCCCCAACCACTACTCGCACCCAACAAGGGTGGCTCGCTCTCGCCATGGCACTGGTGTTCGTGGCAGCAGTGAAAATATGGATACTTCCCCTTTTTTCTTCCTCCGCCCCCACAAAGACTGTGTCCACTTCCCCAGCAGAACAACAGGAAATTGTGGCATTTGAGCAACAACGGTTGCGCGATTCGCTGGCGCGTATGGAGAAATGGGCAGCCGAACGCAAAGCACGACAATGGGCACGTGAGGAGCGCGAACGTGCCTACCAAGCGCAGCATGCCCAATGGGAAGCGGAGAAAGCTGCACGCGCGGCACAGCGTGCGGCACAACAAGCACGCTACGACAGCCTTGTGCGCAGCCGTCCGCAAAAGCTCGCCAAAGGGGTGCAACTGGATGCTAATGCTGCCGACACTACGCAGTGGCAGCGCGTGCCTGGGGTGGGACGTGCCTATGCCCAAGCCATCGTGCGCTATCGGCAACGACTTGGTGGCTTCGTCTCCACCGCACAACTTCACGACATCGACCGATTGCCCCACGACATCGACCGCTATGTCACTCTTGCTCCCCACCCCACAGTGCACCGCATCGCTGTAAATCGTGCCACCTTCAAAGAACTCCTGCAGCACCCTTATCTCAACTACGAACAGGTGAAAGCCATCATGCACCACCGCCAACGCATCGGACCCTTGCGCGACTGGGAAGACCTGCGTGGAAATGTCGCTTTCTCCAACAAGGACTTCGAGCGATTGCAACCTTATTTTTCCTTTTGAACCCTACGGGGTTACTCCTTTCTCGTCTCCTATTCTTTCTTCATACATCCAATCGTCTAGAAT
>JABZGM010000082.1 GCA_015259235.1 Alloprevotella sp.
GTTTTGGTATACACCTTCTGGTAGTCTTAAACACGGATTGGACACGACCTCTGCCAATGTGTTAAGAGCTGAGGTGCGCAACGTACTACCCGAAGAAGATCGTCCCTTCACGCAGTGGACTTCTGTGGTGTATCATGTGCCGAATCCACAAGATTACGATCTCTCCACCTATAGCATGTATGGTAAAGACATGGTGAAAGTGATGCATCGCACGAAGGGTTACCTAAAAATCTCAATGGGAAATCATAAAGTGACGATGATTTTGCCTCGTCGCAAGAATAGCGACATCACCATTTTCCATTTCAATGTGCGCAGTCGCGCGCAGTTTATCGAGAAAATGGAGAATGGCGGCAAAGAACTTGCGGCAAACCCTTCTAAACGTGGTGGTCGTCATTGGAGATATTTCTACGAACTTCACCAACAGGGACTCCTTTCTGCCGAATATGACCGAGTGGTTGGTTATCCCGTCCTCGACCGTCTCCGCGCTGATGGCTTTGTGCGCACAGACGATCGACTTGCCCATTTTTTCTCACTAATGCAACATTAAGCATGAAGCACGCCTATCTCATCCTTGCCCATCATGAACCAGAAGTTTTGCAGCTGCTGCTTACTTCTCTTGATGATGCGCGTAATGACATATTCCTGCATATTGATCGCCGCTCGAAGAGGCTTTTTGCTCGCTTCGAGAAGTGGCAACCACAATCGGCTGGCTTTTTCCTTCTTGAGGAGAGAGAGGCTCCTGCTTGGGGGCATATCTCTATCGTACGTGCTGAGTTGCGACTCTTCTCTGCTGCTTTGGCTCAAGGCGAGGAGTATGCTTATTATCATTTACTTTCGGGAATGGATCTTCCTCTCAAGAGCCAAGATGAGATACATGATTTCTTTGACGCACATCAAGGCAAGGAGTTTGTGCATTGCGATTTCGCTGAGTCAGCTATGTGTCTAGCTAATAAGCGTATCAACCGTCATTATCTCTTTCTACGCTCCTTGTGCAAACGGACTACTCCAACCATGCACCTTCTCACCACTCCTTTTCGCAAAGTAGTGCTAGGTATAGAAAAAGTTACGCATTATAATCGTTTTTCATCAGAGCATACTTTCTACTATGGGGCACAATGGGTGAGCATCACTCATGGCTTTTGTAAGTATTTGGTGGAGCATTCGTCAGAGATTGAAAAAACGTTCCGATATACGCTATGCCCTGATGAACATTACAAACAAACCCTAATCATGGCATCGCCTTTTGCTGAGCATCTATATAGTAAAGATTGTTCTGCTGAATGTACGCAGCGTTTTATAGACTGGAATCGCGGGAAGCATGGTCATCCTCACACCTTTGAATTAGCAGATTATGAGCAACTGGTGCAAAGCCCATATATGTTTGCTCGTAAGTTCTCAGCAAGTCACCCCCAACTCTTGCAACTCTGGTGTAAGAAATTAGGGATAAAGCAGTAGAAAACTCAACACTCCCACGAGATATTATGTCATCTCGTGGGAGTGTTAGGTTTTACTGCATGTACTTCAAAATCACCTTTCCCTCACTCGCGATTATGACTGAGGGAGCGAAGAGTCGTGAACCAGTTGTTTGATCAAAACTTCATATTCTTCGGCTGCCGCTTCCAGAGAGAAACGTTTAGCTTGTTGGCGCACATTAAGACTCATCTGTTGTCGAAGTTCCTCATCTTGCGCAAGTTTGACGAGAGCATCAGCATAAGTATCCATGTCAAATGGGGGAATCAATACTCCATTCTCCCATTGCGGAAGCATCTGTTCTCTCACGCCAGCAGAGACATCAAAAGCTAGAGGGACAGTACCTAACATCTGCGCTTCTCCAATCACCAATCCCCAGCCCTCAATGGAGGACGTGAGGCACAGAATAGAAGCCTCCGACATAGGTGTTGCGACATCTTCTTGATAGCCAGTAAAATATACCCTAGGGAGTTGTAAGGATTTTGCTGTAGCTTTGAGTCGATGCCCATAATTGCCATCACCTATGAAATGTAGTTCCCAATCTGGTAATTGAACGTGTACTTTCTCCCAGATCTTTAACATTCGGTCTGGTCGCTTGTCAGGATATTCCAGACGTCCTACAAAGACTATCCTCTTTTCCTTTTGATGGAGGGTAGAGAGGGTAGGTTCACTCCCATTGTGCAACACAAATAATTTCTTCTCAGCTTCGTCGTAGGATGCAAAGTGTACGAGCAATTCTTGGCGATATCCCTCACACAGCACCGTGAATGCATCCGTTTCTTGTAATCGTTGGAGATAGCGTCGATGTTGTTTCTTCTGATAGGATTTCAGAATGTAGAATCTCCAAATATCATGAAACATCCATTTCATCATGCGCCATGGATTCTCCCATGCTCTAGCCTTTTGCAGACTCATCTTGGAAACGATTTCCCAGAAAGGCTGGCTGTGTAGACTAAATACTATTTTGCAACCTGTGGCTGCGCGCAGTTCTTTTGTGTAGCGATAGTAGAAATGCGGCATAAAACAGATGTCTACCTGCTGCTCCTTAAATGAAGCTATGAGTTTGGGAAGCATCTCTTTGTCACGAACTCTTCCCTTTTGCCCTGCTATCCGAGGCATCTGAACACACTTTAATCCTTCGGGTAAAGGGTGTTCGGGAAGATTATCACAATAGAGAATCACATGGTTTCCTCTATTGTGAAGGGTTTTAACAATGTCTTGACAAATTCTTCCAGTGCCTCCACCAGGAAATTCTATCAAAAAGAGAAAGGCTATTGTAGTCATGATGGTGTAGTGAAAGGAGATGAGCTTTCGTGATTAGCTCTGCGTGCTTCCCACTCCTTCTTGGTACGTTTCCAGCGGTTGTGTGTCCAGAGCCAGAGGTGAGGATGCGCTTCGATACTCGCTTCTAAGGCATGTACATAAGCATCGGTGATAGGGAAGGACGAAGGCGTTGCGGTCTTCGCATCATCTGCTCCGTTTGCTTCATCCGCTCCGTTTATTTCAGAGCTATCTTGGAAACCAGCCTTCAATTCTATGAGTTCAGCGCGATATTCTCCGCGGTGGGGACGAGTGATGTCCAGATAATAGTAGCGTGCGCCCACTTTTTTTCCAATCTTTTCCGCACCCGTGAAGAAGGAAGTCTCGTGGTGCAGAAAATCGCACCAATGGTGCATCGCTTCCCACTTCGGAGATTGATCCGAAATAAAACCAATCATCCCCTTTTCTTCGTTTTTCTTCCACGACAAAATCGTGCGAAGCGTCTCTTTCATCGCGATATTTGTAGCCCCCATTCTGCCACGAACGTGTAAGAAAAGCTCGTCCATGAGCGGACTGTGGAGAGGATGGTAAATTTGTCCGAAATGAATGCCCCCATCGCTCCAAAGCGGAAGTGAGGAAACCCATTCCCAGTTACCAAAGTGTCCCAGATAGAGAAACACAAATTGATGCTCTCCATTGCGTAACTCCCGAAGCACCTCATGAAGATTGACAAAATCCATACGGCGGTAGAGCTCCTTGCGCGAAATCGACATCAGTTTGAGCGTTTCCACGACATAGTCGGCAAACCAGTGGTAGAAGTCGCGCTCTATCTGGGCGCGTTCTTCCGCAGACCGCGTAGGGAAAGCCTCAGCCAACTGACGTTGCACGAGTGCGCGCCGATATTTCAACACATGAAACACCAGCGGAAAAATTAGCACATCGGCAAAAAAATAGTGCAGTCGGAGCGGCAATAGTGAGCAAAGCCACCAGAGTGCACGGCAGAGAGGGAGTAATCGTTGCACGAGTGCAAAGTTAAGCATTTTCTCCGAACTCCCTTTCGTTTATACCGCTAATTTCCTGCTCCAAAAGGTGCTAAACAGCGGAATCCTCACAAAAATACGATAAAGCCATGGTAAAATCCCTAGCATCTCCCGAAAAATCAGTAACTTTGCCTAGAGGCAAAATGCCCTTATCTCCAACGACGAAACGATAACCACTAACGATGCAGGAAGAACAGCCCATTAACGACGCAATGCAAAGCCCCAACGCTGAGCTCAACGCCACAGCAGAAGACACCAACACCGCGCTCCACTCGGAAGACGCGGAAGCCGCCGTGGATTTTGACCCAGCAGAGATGAAACAAGATGAAACAGTGAATGTGCACCCTCTCACCGGGATGTACCAAAACTGGTTTCTAGACTATGCTTCCTATGTGATTTTGGAGCGTGCTGTGCCGCATCTCTACGATGGTCTCAAACCTGTGCAGCGCCGCATCCTTCACACCATGAAGCGCATGGACGATGGTCGCTACAACAAGGTGGCAAACATTGCTGGTGAAACCATGAAATTTCACCCCCATGGTGATGCCTCTATCGTAGATGCTCTCACCCAGATGGGACGTCAAAATCTCCTCATCGATTGCCAAGGTTCGTGGGGAAATATCCTCACGGGAGATGAGGCTGCTGCTCCGCGTTACATCGAAGGACGACTCACCAAGTTTGCCCTCGATGTATTGTTCAATCCTAAAACTACAGAGTGGAAACTCTCCTACGACGGACGGAACAAAGAACCAGTTGCCTTGCCCGTGAAGTTCCCCCTTCTTTTGGCACAAGGAGCAGAAGGTATTGCGGTGGGATTGAGTGCAAAAATCTTGCCCCACAACTTTGGCGAACTCTGCCAAGCTGCCATTTCCTACCTGAAAGGTGAGGATTTCACCCTCTATCCCGACTTCCAAACTGGTGGTCTCATCGACGTTTCGCGCTATAATGATGGACTTCGTGGTGGAGCTGTCAAGGTGCGCGCACTGGTGGAAAAGCGTGATAGCAAAACCATTGCCATCACCGAACTGCCTTACGGCAAGACGGTCGATAGCCTCTGCGAAAGCATCAAGAAGGCAGCTGACAAAGGACGCATCAAAATCCGCCAAATCCAGGACTTCACTGCTGAGAATGTGGAGATTCTCATTCATCTTGCACCAGGTGTGTCGAGCGATAAGACCCTCGATGCGCTCTATGCCTTCACCGACTGCGAAGTGAGCATCTCGCCCAACTGCTGCATCATTGACAAAGACACTCCTCGATTCGTCACCGTCAAAGAAGTGCTCAAGAGCAATGTGGAAAACACCAAGGCTCTCTTGAAGCGCGAACTTGAAATCCGCCGTGCAGAACTCCTCGAAAGCATGATGTTTGCGTCGCTCGAGCGCATCTTCATCGACGAACGCATTTATAAGGATAAAGCCTACGAAAATGCGGCGAACATCGATGCTGCTTTAGCGCACATCGACAGCCGTCTCGAACCCTTTAAGGCTGATTTCGTGCGCGAAGTGGTGCGCGAAGACCTCTTGCGTCTCTTGGAAATTAAGATGGCACGCATCCTCAAATTCAATAAAGCCAAGGCAGATGAACTCATTGCCCGCATCAAGGCAGAATTGGCACAAATAGAGCATGACCTCGCGCATCTCACGGAGGTCACCATCGATTGGTTCACCACCATTTACGACCGTTATGCAGCCGAACACCCCCGCCGCACGGAGATTCGCTCGTTCGACACCATCGAAGCTGCCAAAGTGGTGGAAGCCAACGAGAAACTCTATGTGAATCGTGCCGATGGCTTCATGGGAACCTCTCTGAAAAAGGATGAGTTTGTGGAGAATTGCTCCAACATCGACGATGTCATCATCTTCTATCGCGATGGTACTTACAAGGTGACGCGAGTGGCTGAAAAGGTGTACATCGGTGAGACAGAACGCTCCAAAGCTGAGAAGAAGAAAGCCGAGATAGTGCACATCGCTGTCTTCAAGAAGAACGACCAGCGCACAGTTTATAATGTGGCTTATCGCGATGGAAAAGACGGTGCCTACTATGTCAAGCGATTTAACGTGACGAGCATCACCCACGATCGTGAGTATGATGTCACCCAAGGCGCACCAGGATCCAAAATCCACTATTTCACTGCCAATCCTAATGGAGAAGCCGAAGTAATCAAGGTGACTTTGAAGCCCAATCCCAAACTGCGTCGCATCTTTTTTGAAAAGAGCTTCAGTGAATTGGCTGTCAAAGGCCGTGGTTCGCGTGGTAATCTTCTCACGCGACTTGATGTGCACAAAATCACGCTCAAATCTCATGGTGCCTCCACATTGGGAGGGCGCAAGGTGTGGTTTGATTACGATGTGCAACGTCTCAACTTCGACGAGCGTGGCGACTATTTGGGCGAATTCCACAGCGACGATATGGTGCTCGTGGTGCTCGATAATGGCGATTTTTACACCACCAACTTCGACCCCAACAATCACTACGAGAGCACTGGTCTCATGCGTGTAGAGAAATTTGATGAAACCAAAGTGTGGACGGCTGTGCTCTATGATGCGGACAACGATAACAATCTCTACATCAAGCGATTCAATTTTGAACGTGCCTCGCAGGCGCGTCATCAAAACTTCATGGGTGACAACCCCAACTGCAAGTTTGTGGCACTCACCGACCAAGCCTTCCCGCGTTTCCAAGTGAGCTTTGCGGCTCCCGACGATTTCCGCGAACCCCTTGTGGTGGATGCAGAAGAGTTTATTGCTGTGAAAGGATTCAAGGCGAAAGGTAAGCGCATGACCACCTTTAATGTGGCGAAGGTGGAGGAGCTCGAACCCACCCGATTCCCAGAACCTCCGGCTGAGACAAATGATTCTGTGGAGGAGGACGATGATTTGCAACAAGATGCTCCTACCCCTGCACAGACGGAGACGGACATTATGGACGACCTGACGGGGCAACTTAAGTTGGGATTTTAGTTCCCACCGTGCTCTTTTAAATAAAGTGACCGCTGAAACTCTTGCGTTTCAGCGGTCACTTTGTGTTTTGAGGATATGGAAATCTGTTCCTATTCTTCTATGGAAGGGAGGATTCGCGTCACCAAGCAGTGATAAGGGAAGAAGGGTAGATTAGCCAAACTCTTGTCCTAGACGAAGTTGGGCAGTGTTGGCAAGTTGTCGCGTGTGAGCAGGTTCGTCGGTAGGGGTAATCATGAGCATATTGCCCTCGAGTGCCACCACGTAGCCATCCAGTCCGCGCACCACCGCGCCCACTCCTTGTGGGAGATGCACCAAAGTGTGGCTTGTGCCTTGGAAAATAACCCCAGCACCACCCACAGTGGCATTGCCATCGGCATCGGTGTCGTGCACCTCCTTCATCACGGGCCATGAACCCACATCGCGCCATCCGAAAGAGCATTCTTGGACCACCGTTGGCAAGTCGCGATCGAGGAGCACAGCGTCAATGCTGTTGTATTCCGCAGCAGGGTAGTAGCGTTGAAGTGCCAGCTTGGCTTCCTTTTCTGAGAACTCCACCGCGCTCAGCCCGATGCCGGGTAGGAGTTGAGGCACGTGGCTCGCCATCGTTTGCACGTGCCAGAGGAAAAGTCCCGTGTTCCACAAGAATTCACCGCTTGATACGAAGGTTTGGGCAAACTCAATGGGAGGTTTTTCGGTGAAGGATTTACGCATGAAGCGTTTTTGGTCGATGCTTTTGCCCTTTTGTAGGTAGCCATAAGCCGTGTTGGGTGTGGTGGCTTTGACGCTCATCGCCAAAAACTGGGGATGCTCACGCACATAGTCCAAACCCTGCAACAATTCTTGCTCAAAGGCAGCCTCGTTGGTGATGAACTGGTCGGCAGGCGAAGCCACAATGCAGGCTTCGGGATCGCGCTGACTGATGTACCACGATGCCCAAGCTGCGGCTGGTGCCGTGGACAGCTGGGCAGGTTCTGCCATAATCTGAGCGTCTTCGAGTTCGGGAAGTTGCGTTTTTACCAATGGCACATAGTCTGTGAAGGTAGAAACGTAGATATTTTGAAGGGGAATGAAGCGTGCGATGCGGTCGAATGTCAGCTGCAAGAGCGTGCGTCCCACCCCGAAGAAGTCGATGAACTGTTTGGGGTGTTGAGCGCGGCTCACGGGCCATAATCGACGACCTTGACCGCCTGCCAGTATGATGCAATAATCGTGAGTTCTCATGGAAAAATGATGTAAATTGAGTACAGCGAATATAACGATAAAGCATGAAATAACGAAGAGAATAAGGGAGAAATACATGGTGTGATAAAGTTTTTCGTGTAAAGGTTTGGTGGATAGATAAAAAAGTAGTACTTTTGCATCACGTTCGCACTACAAGTGCTGAATGATGCTCCGATGGCGGAATCGGTAGACGCGTCGGTCTCAAACACCGATAGGGAAACCTGTGCCGGTTCGACCCCGGCTCGGAGTACGATAACCACTCTTCAACGAAAGTTGTAGGGTGGTTTTTTGTTGTGCCTACCCTCATGGCACCCTTCTATATGTGGGTTTAAGGAGGTTAATTCAGTCGCTTTTTATCGTAAAGAATGTTTCGATATTCTGTTTCTTAAGCTCTTTTAGATTTATGGCGCGTTTAGCGAAGTTTTTTGAGGGAGATTTGGGGTGTGCTTAGTGTGTTTGTCTTGTGCGCGTGCATTGGGGGCGAAAATAGAGAAAATAAGTACTTGCCTGAGCGCTGAGTTTCCTCGCGTACGCGCGCGCATTACCAGCAAACATAAACTTTTTGCTTTCACAACCTTCACCGATGGGCGTTGAGTTTTCATAAAAATGACTGGCAAACCACACTATTTCGCCCCCAAATATGGTACCTCTCATTTCCTCTAGCAGACGGACTTTGGTATTCTTTTGAAGAACGCCGTTCCTAATACCCTCGCATGGCGTTG
>JABZGM010000083.1 GCA_015259235.1 Alloprevotella sp.
GGTGCAACCTTCGCCCCCGTCTGGTGCAGCTTTTACTCACATCTGATGCAACCTTTGTCCCCATCTGGTGCAACCTTCGCCCCTGTCTGGTGCAGCCTTCACCCGAAGGAGGGGAGTATAAATAAGCCTAGTGCGCTTGGTCTTGTAGGAAAAATCTGTATCTTTGCAGCAACGTCATATCGCTGCGGTGCGCACAGGATAGTCCCCTCGCGAGTGCCACGCAAAGCCCTCCCGACACGGCGCAGTTTGTGCCCTTTGCCCGATCATCGGTGGGCAGCCACCACCTCAATATTGATCCTCCTATGAAACACTTCTTCTTCCTCCTTTTTACTTTTTGTTCGTGCCTGATCAGTGCATTCGCTACCGATGGTAAACATTGGTCTGTAGCTGCCGAGAACTTGCCTGAAAAATCCGAACCTTTCTCCGCAGAAGCCAAGAGAATGCCCTCTGTTGCTGAATCTTTATCGGCTGATGCCAAGAGATTGCCTACAGCTGCAAAGCCTTTGTCGGCTGATGCCATACAACTGATTCCGGCTCCGACTTCGTATGTGAAGATCCGTGGAGCAATGAAGATGAGTGGACCCTTTCGACTGGTGACTCCTGCGAAGGGGAAAGACCACCAGTGGTTGTGCCAGCAGTGGACAGCGGCATTTCCTGCCTTGACCTTCGACAAAGGGGCTGCGCGTGCCGTGCATATCCAGCTGACGGAGACGAATCAGATCAAGAGCGAGGAGGGCTATCAGTTGCGCATCACGCCTCGCGCCATCCACATCGAAGCCACCACGATGACGGGCGTGTTTTATGCCCTCCAAACCTTGCGCCAACTCGAAGCGCAGGGCAGTGTGGCGTGTTGTGAAATAAAGGACGCTCCCCAATATCCCTACCGAGGACTCATGCTCGACTGCTCGCGCCATTTCTGGACCAAGGAATTTATCTTAAAGCAGTTGGACGCGATGGCTTATCTCAAGATGAATCGTCTGCATTTGCATCTCACCGATGATGCTGGATGGCGCATGGAAATCAAGCAATATCCTGCACTGACCGAAAAGACGGCTTGGCGTGTGGGGGCAAACTGGGCAGAATGGCGCGAACAAGGACAACGCTATGCGCACAAAGACGACAAGGGGGCTTCGGGGGGCTACTACACGCAGCAGGATTTGCGAGAAATCGTGGATTATGCGGCGGCACGTCACATCACGGTGGTGCCCGAAATCGAGATGCCCGGACACAGTGCGGAGGTGCTGTTTGCCTATCCCGAATTGCAGTGTGCGCAGGCGCAGGCGCGGAACAGCGACTTGTGTGTGGGCAATGAGCAGACCTTTGTTTTCCTCGAAAATGTGTTGCGCGAGGTGATGCAGGTGTTTCCCTCTCGCTACCTCCACATCGGGGGCGACGAAGCCTCGCGACAAGCGTGGAGCACCTGTCCGCGCTGTCAGCAGCGCATGCAGGCGGAGGGCTTGAACTCTGTGGCAGAACTGCAGGCTTATCTCACGCAGCGCATAGCGCGTTTTCTCCACAGCCAGGGCAGAACCTTGCTGGGATGGGATGAAATCTTGGAGGGGCAGTTGCCGCCCAATGCCGTGGTGATGTCGTGGCGCGGCGAAGAAGGGGGCATCGCTGCTGCGAAAGCGGGGCACGATGTCATCATGACCCCTGGTCGCTATTGCTACTTGGATCGCTATCAAGACTATCCCCCTTCGCAGCCCAAGGCTTTCGGTAGTTATATGTCGCTCGAGCAGTGTTATGACTACGATCCAGCAGGGCAGTTGCCCGACAGCATCGCCCGTCATATCTTAGGTTTGCAGGGCAATCTGTGGACAGAACAAGTGCCTACCATGGCGCATTGCGAATACATGCTCTATCCTCGCCTGCTGGCAATAGCCGAAAATGGCTGGAGTCGCGCCAAGACCGACTATGCCGACTTCCACCGCAGAGCCTTGCACCTGCAAGATGTGCTGGTGAGTCGGGGTTATCATCCCTTCGACCTGCGCAAGGAGGTGGGCGAGCGTGCCGAGAAAAAAGCCCCGAAGGCGCATTTGGCAGTGGGCAAGAGGGTGGTGTATCATGCGCCCTACGCAGCCAACTATCCAGCTTCGGGCGATGGGGCTTTGGTCGATGGCAAGAGTGGCGGATGGGATTTCCAAGATGGGGCATGGCAAGGCTTCATCGGGGCAGACCGCGTGGACGTGACGATCGATTTGGGCGCGGTGACTCCGTTGAGGCTCATCGAAGCGGCATTCTTTCAGTCGGTCAGTGCCGAGATTTATGCGCCTGCCGAGGTGGTGATTCTGGTGTCGGACGATGGGGTGCACTTCGAGCAGCTCTATCAGCAGCGCAATGCGGTGGACCTTGCTACGGATTTTAAGGTGCAGACGCTGGAGTGGCGCGGAGAGCGCAAGGCGCGTTTCATCCGCTATCAGGCGAAGGCTGGCGCGCAAGGTGGCTGGATCTTCACCGATGAAATTCGTGTGGAGTGACGCAATGGCTGTAGGATTGGTGGATAATCCTTGCGTCACGATAACAGTCTAATGACCGATTTTGGGGTAATCCTAGCGTCACGATAACGATACTACTGACCGATTGGGAATAAGAGATATACTGGTATATAAATACAAGAACATACATATATACGATAAGGGACGCACCCTCCGTGAGCTTAGCACCACCGATGCTAAAATCAGGGAGGGTGCCGCTCTTTTTTATCGTCATGGAGTGTCTTATAACACTCCTTTTTTGTCGATTTGATATGTAAAGGAGTAGATAAAAGATGGAAAAATGACACGTAAATAACGAAAAGATAAGCTGGAAAGTCGATAAATGGCGCAAAAATATAGCTAGTCGATAAGTGCTGTCACATTGATACCCCTGATTTTGCAAAGTTAGAATACGCAAAACGTGGTTTTTTAACTTAAAAAACATTTAGATTCAGTCTATCTTGCGTTTTTTGGGGATGAAGTGTTGGAATTCTCCATTACATTTTCTACATTTGCAAATATAACCCTCTTGAAGTTGTCAAATTGATAGGGAATAGGTTGGAAAGGTGTTACGAATTTCTATTTTTCGCTGCACAAAGATTTTCGGAAGATAGCCACTCGTTTTTCTCCTCGCTGGATGCAAATACTTTGCATACTCCCTTTTCTCTGACTTCGCAAGCGCGTCAGTCGTCAGCAGATGGTTGACAAACTTGGCGCAACCATTCTCGACAATAAGATAAGTATAATAGATAAACCGAACAAAGATGAACAAGAAGTTAGCACTCCTCAGTCTAGGTCTGCTCATGGCGGGCGGTGCTGTCGCTCAAAACACGACGACAGGACAAGTGATTGGCCATGTGTCTGACCCCGATGGGCAGCCTGTGGCACGCGCCGCTGTGAAAGTGGGCGAACGTGTCGTTGCCGTGACCGATAAAAACGGTAATTTTACCCTCACTAAGTTGCCTGCTGGCACTCGTGCTGTCACCATTAGCTACATCGGCATGAAGAGCATCAAGACCTCTGTGTCCAGCACGATGAACGTGACCATGGAGTGGGACAATGCTAACCTCGATGAAGTGATGGTGGTGGCTTATGGTACTGCCAAGAAATCGAGCTTCACTGGTTCGGCAGCCACCATCAAAGCCGAAGACATCAACAAGCTCCAAGTGGCTAACCCCGTGGAGGGCTTGAGAGGTCGTGTGTCTGGTGTGCAAATCTATAGCAATTCTGGTCGTCCCGATGGTGGCACTCCCACTATCCGCATCCGTGGTATCTCCTCCATCAACGCGGGCAATGCCCCCCTAATCGTAGTGGATGGTGCTCCCTATGCAGGCGACCTAGCCTCCATCAACCAACAAGACATCGAAACCTTCTCTGTGCTCAAAGATGCGGCTTCGGCTGCTCTCTATGGTGCACGTGGTGCCAATGGTGTCATCATCATCACCACCAAGCGCACACGCAGCAATCATGGTGCACGTGTCACCTTCGACAGCAAGTGGGGTGTGAACCAAGTGGCGCAACAACGCTACGAAACGGTGCGCGATGCTGCCACCTACTATGAGGTTTACCACAGAGCCCTTCGCAACGAGAGCCTATATGAAAACCTCAATGAAAAAGGCAACTTCAAACTAGGTGATGAAAAAGCCGCCTATGAGTTTGCCAACAAGAATATGCAAGAACGTTTGGGCTACATGGTCTACACCTTGCCCGAGGGTCAAAACCTCATCCTCGAGAATGGAAAGCTCAACCCTGCTGCAAAGCTCGGTAGTGTGGTGAAAGGGGAGGATGCTTCTGGCAATCCCACCGACTATACCCTTTTGCCAGACGACTGGTACGCTTTGGCATATCGTCCCTCTTTGCGCCAAGAATACAACCTCACTGTAGCAAAGGGCAACGACAATAGCAACATCTATTTCTCCATGGGCTACCTTGACAACAAGGGTATCCTCGAAAACACCGACTTCAAGCGTATGACTGCTCGCTTGAAAGCCGAATGGGCTGCGAAAGATTGGCTCAACTTCAACACCAACATCAGTTATACCAATTCTAGAACGCACGATGTGGGTGGTGAAGGCAACTCCACGAGTTCCGGTTCTGTTTTCGCGTTTGTCAATGGCATTGCCCCTATCTATCCTGCATATCTCCGCGATGGCAAGGGAAATGTGATGGTGGACAACTTGGGTTACACCCGCTATGACTATGGTAATAAGGGGCTTCTTCCTATGAATCGTCCCTTCCTGACCTTCGGAAATCCCCTCTCTCAAAATGCGCTCAACTATAGTGGCAACCAAGTGCACACTCTCCATGCCAATGTGGGAGCTGATGTAGATCTTGGCAAAGGATTCAAGTTTGTCACCAACAACACCCTCTATATCATCGCTAATCGTGGTGAAGCTCTCACCAACCCCTACTATGGTCAGTCTGCTATATCGAGCAAGGGGTATGTGGCTGTGGGTAGCGACCTCGATGTGCGTCAAAACTTCCAGCAGCTCCTCAACTACTCTCGCACCTTTGGTGGAGTGCACAACGTGGAAGCCCTCCTAGGTCACGAATACTATCGCCTTAATAGCTACGGTTTGTCGGGCAATCGCACCAATCTTGTGGACAACAAAAACCACGAACTGGGTGGTGGTCTTGAAAATGGTACGCCCTCTTCAAGTGCTGTTCTATACAACACCGAAGGCTGGTTTGCACGTGCCAACTATAGTCTCTTCGAACGCTACTTTGCTTCAGCTTCATTCCGCCGCGATGCTTCGTCTCGCTTCCATCCCGATCATCGCTGGGGCAACTTCTGGAGCCTCTCTGGTGCTTGGCTCATCTCGAAGGAAAGTTTCTTCAACGTGTCTTGGGTAGACGAACTCAAATTGAAGGCATCCTATGGTGAACAAGGTAACGACGGTATCGGAAATTATCGCTACACCACTACTTATTCCTTCAAGAACAGCAACGGTAGTTTGGCACTTGTGCCTAGTAGCTTGGGTAATAAGGACATTTCTTGGGAAAAGAGCGGAAACTTCAACGTGGGTATTGAATTTTCTCTCTTCAAAGGTCGCCTGAGCGGTCAAGTGGAAGTGTTCGACCGCAGCACACACGACATGCTCTCTACCTATAGCCTCCCACGTTCTTATGGCTTCACCAGCTATTATGCCAACTTGGGCAGCATGAGCAACCGCGGTGTGGAAGTGGAACTCAATGCGGAACTCGTGCGCACTCAAAAATTCTCTTGGAGTGTAGGCGTCAACGCTACTCACTATAAGAACCAAATCACCAGCATCCCCGACCAAAAGAAGCTCAAAGCCTACGAGGGTCACAACGGATATGAAGATGGTAACTACTTCTTTGGAGAAGGCTTGCCCATGTGGACACGCTTCTTGTATCGCTCTGCTGGTGTGGACGAAAGGACCGGTGAAATGACCTACTACACCTATGCGCCACGCTACGACCTCTCTAAGCCCGTCTATGTACAAGATGCCAATGGAAAAGATGTGGTAGATGCCAACGGAAATAAAGTACAGCAGCTCGACCGCTGGGGAGAACCAGTCTATAAACCGCTCAAGAAAACGGAAAAAGACGCGAACGGCAATGAAACGGAAGTTCCTGTGGCTGTGGATCGTTTGACCAAAACCACTAAAACATCAGAGGCAGCCTATTTCCTTGGCAAGAGTTCACATCCTGACCTCTATGGTGGTTTCAACACGCGTCTCAGCTATGCAGGCTTTGACCTCGGACTTGACTTTAGCTTCCAACTCGGTGGGTACGTCATTGATGATGACTATGCAGGTTTGATGAAGGGACTTTCAGGAAATAATGGTGGTAAGGCTGTGCACAAGGATGTCCTCACGAAATCTTGGACTCCCACTAACCGCAATGCGAAATATCCACGATTGCAAACGGGTACTGCGCTTGAAACAAACCACACTAGCGGGGTAGATCTGTTCTACACTAGTGCTTCATTCTTGAGCTTGAACAACGTCAACTTCGGCTACACTGTGCCAAAAGAATTCTTGTATCGTTACACTAGAGGACAAGTGAAAAATCTCCGCCTCTATGTTGCTGCCGACAATGTTTACTACTGGTCAGCACGCAAGGGTCTCGATCCACGTCAGTCTCTAACTGGTTCAGGCAAGGAAAGTTATTCAACAGTGCGTACCATCTCTGGTGGTCTCACACTTACGTTCTAGTATCAATTAGAAATTAGAAATTAGATGTTAGACGTTAGAGGTTAGACATTAGATGTTCTACAATTCTAGTTTGATGTTTAATATAAGATGTCTGAGACCTAGTGTTTGATGTTGAACGTCATAGATAAAACAACAGATAATAGACCATTGCCGCAAGGCTCTAACGTCTAACGTCTAAATTCTAACGTCTAATAAGCGTCTAGATAAATAGACCATTGCCGCAAGGCTCTAAATTCTAACGTCTAATTTCTAACGTCTGAGTCTAGATAACAGACCATTGCCGCAAGGCTCTAACGTCTAACGTCTAATTTCTAACGTCTAAAATAAAGCATTTCCACAATGAAATCTCCATATCTCCACTTTTTGAAGCAAAGCACGGCTGCCGTGCGTGCCACGCTTCGCAATGTGCGTCACCAAGTGCCAACATTGGCACTCGCTGGTGTGGCATCACTCACGCTTTTCACGTCATGCCTAGAAGATGCAGTACCCACAACAGGTTATACCCAAGAACAGCTCAACACAAGCCCCAAGGCTAAGGAAGGTGCTTTTTGGGCTATTCCCTCTACCATTGTGTTGCCTGGAGGCAGCCACTGGCAGTACGGTTGGGGATCCTTGATGCGTATTCGCGACGTGATGACGGGCGACATGACCAATCCCTATCTTCCTTACGACCATTATAGCACGTTCTCCGAAAATATTTATCTGGGACAAGACTACGATCCAGGCGACTTTGTTTACATGGCTTACTACGATGTGATTCTTGCAGCCAACACTTGCATCAAAGGATACGTGGCAAACGAAGCCAATCTCACCGATAGCGAAAAAGGGTTGTTGAGCGCAGCTTATGCTTTCCGCGGACTCTCTTATCTCGAACTCGCTTCGATGTTTGAATTCCTCCCCAATGAGATGTTCCCCGATGGACGCAATGCGCAAGGCAACGTTGTGACCAACCTCACTGTACCCATCGTTACGGACAAGTTGCCCCAAAAAGAGTCATACAACAATAAGCGTGCTACGCACAAGGAAATGTTTGACTTCATCCTTTCTGACCTCGACAAGGCAGAAGCCAACATCAGCCACCTCGCTGCTAACACCAAAGACGTGCCCCACCTCGACGTGGTTTATGGTCTGAAAGCGCGTCTTTATCTGTGGGATGCGCAGTATGAAAAAGCTGCTGAATATGCACGTAAAGCCATCGAAGCACACAAAGGTGCTCCGCTTAATGCTGCACAATGGAATGACCCCATCACTGGTTTTAACTCTCCAAACAACGGCAGCTGGATGCTATCAGCTACATCCAACAAAGAAACGCTGGGCAATAAAAAACTCTCCAACTGGACGGGATGGATGTCTTCTGAAGCTCAATTCGGATATGCAGGGGGTGGTAAAGTGTACTTACAAATCGACCGCGCTCTCTATGATAAAATCGCTGACACCGACTTCCGTAAGCTCTCGTTCAAGGCTCCTAAGGGACATGCGCTCGAAGGAAAAACCACTTTCATTGATGATGCCGTCAGCAAAAGACTGCCTCCTTATACTACAGTCAAGTTCCGTCCTGGACAGGGTAACACGACTGCTTATAACATAGGTGCTGCTTGTAGCTATCCCTTGATGCGTGTGGAAGAAATGTATCTCATCGAAGCCGAAGCAGCTGCACACACCAACGCTGCCAAGGGTGTTGAATTGCTCAACACTTTTATGAAGACTTATCGCGATGCCAAATACAACTGCACACTCAGCAACAGCGATGAGGTGGTGAAAGAAGTGGTGCTCCAAAAGCGCATCGAACTTTGGGGCGAAGGTCGCTCTTTCTTCGACATCAAGCGTTTGAACCTGTCTGTCACTCGTGCTTACGCAGGTACTAACGTCCCCAGACCCGTACAATACAACACGAAGGGTCGCCCTGCTTGGATGAACTTTGTCCTGCCTAAGTTTGAAGGCGTGTTCAACACTGCCGTAACGGATTACAACAACCC
>JABZGM010000084.1 GCA_015259235.1 Alloprevotella sp.
TGCCAGCATAGAGAGTGAGTTGCGAAATCAGCTGAGCAGCATCCCTCGCTTGCCTCTGCGCGGGCATCCTCTGTCATGGCGCCCCAAGTCAAAAGGGGACATTTGCCCTTCGCCACACGATTTTTACGCATTTCCCTCAATCAATTTTGTTTTTCCCATGGCTTTCGTTGTTTGAGGGGCTTTTCCCTCACGTTTTTTTGAGGTGGTTTCTCACGCGTGCGCGTACATGTGCGCCTTCCCTGGGATTTCCACTTTTTTGCTTTCACAACCTTCACACGTGTCCTATTTCAAACTCGAAAAATTGGGTTACGGTAATCACATGAGACCAGTGCTTGAAATCTCGAGATTGCGCTCCTTTTCAAGGAGAGATTTGTCAAATTGTTAAAATATGTCCGAAAAGTGCTTGTTACGACTTGATACAAAGAGTGTTATGCGGAAATCTGTGAAGGTTGTGAAAGCAAAAAGGCATAAATTGCAATGGTGCGAGTGCGCGCGCCCGCGCGAGGAGAGAGGATTGAAACACTTTTTAAGGTGACTTTCGTGCTACCTTGCGATGCTTTCCAGAGGAGAGGTTATCCTAGCAAAGTTTTGCAGCGGAATGCTCCATGTCGCTTGCTCAATCGTCCGAGGCTTTTTGGAATAAATCTTCGTTGTTCAGAAAAAAAAACTCCCACGTTTTTTGAAAAAACTCCATCGTTTTCAAGAAAACCTCCCACGTTTTTTCAGTCCTCTCCTACGTATTGAACTACACTTCTTCTGAAGGAGAGAGAAATCATGAATTTCTGGGGTTTTAGATTCGATGTGTTGAAGCGAAGAAGCATTTTATGATAGACATCTTCAGAATTAGTTCGTCTTCAGCGCAGCAGTATTGCGTTGGGAGCCAAAAAAATCCCACTCATCGCAGGATGAATGGGAATTTTTATTGTTCAGCGCAGTGCTGACTACCGCATCAAGGACGCAATTAAGCGTTGCCTTCGGGCAAACCGAAAGGAGTAGCAGTGCGACCAACGCCTTCGGGTTGAGCAGCTTCTGGAGCACCGCCAAGTTGGATAGTGCCAAATTGTTGTTCAAAGTTCACCACATTTTCTTGGAGAGCGAAGAGCAAACGCTTAGCGCTTTCGGGAGAGAGGATTTGGCGGTTGTTCACGCGAGCTTGGGGCAAACCTGGAAGAGCTGCCACGAAGTCGATGACAAATTCTTGGTTGCTGTGGTTGATGATTGCCAAGTTGCTGTAGTTGCCGTTGGCTACTTCTGGAGTCAGCTCGATTTGGAGCTGTTGAGGAGCTTGTTCTTGTGCCATGATGTGGTCAAGTTATTAGGATGATAAATGTGAATTCAGAGTGAGCGTGACAATTCTTTATAGTGGCATACTCAGCGGAGCTTGCGATGGGGTATTGTCGTGCTAAATGTAGTTTTGCAATTACTATGCCAAAACGAAGGTGTGTCATAGCAAGGCAAACAATCATAAGCAAATATAGCACGAAACACCGAATTGAACAAACAAAGTGCAAGAAATCTCTGTAATAATTTGGAATTATCTTATTTTGCTAGTAAATTTGCAGGATAGGAAATAGGCATCGTGTCGTTGCTGCTTCAATCTGGCGAGGCGTGTAGACATCGACAAGAACCCTTTCCTCACTGAATCCTTGATGAAAGGCGCTACATCGAATAATTGATATATGAAAAGACTTCTCTTAATTCTGTTGGCTAGCACAACCCTGCTTGGTGCTCGTGCGCAGTATACTGATTTTCCCAAATTTTCGGACAACTGGTCGGTCACTGTTGCTGGCGGAGTGGGGCATCCCCTCATCTATCACCCTCACCCTAAACTGCTCACCCCTAGTTTGGGTGTGGGGCTGAAGAAGCAGCTCACCTCCTCTTTTTCTCTCGGCATGGATGTGGACTATGTGTCATGGAACAACAAGCTCTCTCTTACGCGTTACGAGCGTTCGCAAGTGCATGTGGTGGGTAGCCTGAACTTGGGCAATCTCTTTGCTGGAAGTGTGGGGCAACCCCGATTGTTTGAAGTCGAAGTAAAGGGTTCTGCCGGTTGGGGACATATCTTTGATAAATCGCGTCGCACTAGTCCCGATGCCAATTATCTGGTGAGCAAATGGGGCATCGATCTTACTTATAACTTTGGCTCTCACCGTCGTTGGGGACTTGGATTACGTCCTAGTGTCCGTTTTGATTTGCGCAATGAGGGGGCAGCAAATTATGAGAGTTTCAATGCCAATCGAGCTGAACTTGACATCGCTCTTGGTCTCACTTATCGCTTCGGTAAGAAGATGGTGGTGCCGCATAAGATGGTCATCCCTTCACCGATGCAAAGAACGTCGGTGATTTATTCTTCCGTGCCCGCTGCTCTAGAAGGAAGTGTGTCGCCCATTGTGAATGGAGCCATGGAGCCTGGCGTAGGAAAGTCCACTACTGCCATGTCGGTGCCTGATGAGCTTTCGTTGGGAGAAAACTCCACGGCTGATCCAAAAACGATGCATTTCTTCTTGAAAGAAATGGCAAATCGTGATGAAACCATTGCCACACAGAAGCAGCGCATAGCAGAACTCGAGATGCTCTTGGCGAAGATAGTGGACCATCCTCAGTCCACGCAAATTGCAGCCTCGCATCGCGATACGCTCGCAGTGAAGACGGCGCCAGCAGTTGTGGCAAAGAAAGCCACTCCTCAAGCAAGTTTGAAATTAGAAACGATTGTCAGCTTCGGATTTGGACGTGTTGTAGTCGATGCTCCTCAGTTTCCGAACGTGGAGCGTGTAGCGAACTACTTGAAAGCGCATCCTCGTGCAAAAGTGAAGGTTCGTGGCTATGCTTCGCCTGCTGGACCGCTTGCTACGAACATTCGCATGGCGAAGCAGCGTGCGGAATCCGTTATGAATCTGTTGATTGCACAATATGGTATTGCTGAAAACCGCATTGATGCTGATGGCAACGGTGTCGGCAATTTCTTCCGCGAAGCAGAGTGGAATAGTGTAGCCATCTGCAGTGTGTACGAAGACTAATCGCTTAGCGATAAGGGTATCTTCGACGATGATACTTCGCGTTCGTGTTTGCTGACGTGTATATAAATTTTGTTTGTTCTTGCTTCAAGTGGCAAGTTATGGATAGGGTATGTCCACCCCATTACGCATGTTGAGCTCATTTGCGGTCAAAACCCATGGATACACAACTATAGGTTAAGTGTATCGCAAAGGCAGAAAAACCTCAAGCTCGTGTGGAGTATCCCCTCCTTGTTTCCTTATTCGGAACTAAGATTTGTGTAAATGTAATCATAGAAAAGCGTGAGTGCTGACTCGTTCAGTATTCACGTTTTCTTTGTCTTGTGTCGATGGGGGATGGTCGATGTCTGTGTTTCGCAGGAAGACATATCGCCAGTTGCAAATGTTTAGGATTACAAAGTTGTGAGTTGTGTAGTCAATAGGGTGAAATCTTCACTCGTCAGAATTTGGAGAACTTGCAACAAGAGGTGGAATATGCAAGAGGACTTGTAATAAAAGACTATAAATAGTTGGCTACGCCAGAAAAAAACGCTAACTTTGCACCTCAAAGGGCATAGTATGCACTATCGCCTGGTGAAAAAGCAGCTAGATCTGCTCCTGAAACTCGCAACAAAATCAATAATATAAACAATTAAAAAACAAACAAAATGCCTACTATTCAACAACTTGTGCGCAAGGGTCGTTCAGTGGCTGCGGAGAAGTCAAAATCTCCAGCTTTGGAAAACTGCCCCCAGCGTCGTGGTGTTTGCGTGCGCGTTTACACAACCACGCCTAAGAAACCAAACTCTGCTATGCGTAAGGTAGCCCGTGTGCGCTTGACCAACGGTAAGGAAGTTAACTCTTACATCCCAGGTGAAGGTCACAACCTCCAAGAGCACAGCATCGTTCTCGTTCGCGGTGGTCGTGTGAAGGACCTTCCTGGTGTGCGCTATCACATCGTTCGCGGTACACTCGATACTGCTGGTGTAGCAAACCGTACTCAACGCCGCTCCAAGTATGGTGCTAAGCGTCCTAAGGCTGCTAAGAAGTAATTAGCCTTAGTTGATGGCACGAAGAGTAATCAGTTGGGGCCTTCTCTCTAAATCGAAATGATGCCACAACGATGAAGGATTGCTTTGATTTGATGCAACACACACTCTCTCTTGAGTCGTGCTTGCTTTAAGCTGTCAATTCGTGACCACTTATTCGTATTCTTTTACCACAAAAGTATTGGTTGGCAAAGGTTGAGTAAGCTCTTCATTGATGTACGCTCATTATTTATATAGCGTGCTTCCCGAAGATGCTGAAGATACATTGCAGCCTCTTACAAAACCAAAAAACAAAACTCATGCGTAAAGCAAAACCAAAGAAGCGCCTGATCCTTCCTGATCCTGTATTTGGCGACCAAAAAGTATCTAAGTTCGTAAACCACCTCATGTATGATGGTAAGAAGAACGTGAGCTACGAAATTTTCTACTCAGCTCTCAAGCTCGTAGGCGAAAAGATGAGCGGTGAAGAAAAGAGCGCACTCGAAATCTGGAAAGCAGCTCTCGATAAGGTAACTCCCCAAGTGGAAGTAAAGAGCCGCCGTATCGGTGGTGCAACTTTCCAAGTTCCTACAGAAATCCGTCCTGATCGTAAGGAGTCTGTGTCTATGAAGAACCTCATCGCTTTCGCTCGTAAGCGTGGTGGTAAAACCATGGCAGACAAGCTCGCTGCAGAAATCATGGACGCTTACAACGAACAAGGTGGTGCTTTCAAGCGTAAGGAAGAAATGCACCGTATGGCAGAAGCTAACCGCGCATTCGCACACTTCCGCTTCTAATTTAGCACATCGCACAATAGCATACTAACAAAATGGCAAAGCAAGATCTCCATTTGACGCGCAATATCGGTATCATGGCGCACATCGATGCCGGTAAGACCACCACGTCTGAGCGTATCCTTTTCTACACTGGTAAGACGCACAAGATTGGTGAAGTGCACGAAGGCGGCGCAACCATGGACTGGATGGAACAAGAGCAAGAACGTGGTATCACTATCACTTCTGCTGCTACCACCGCTTTCTGGAACTTCCGCGGCACTCAATATAAGTTTAACCTCATTGACACTCCGGGACACGTTGACTTCACTGCTGAAGTAGAACGCTCACTCCGTGTGCTCGATGGTGCTGTCGCTACTTATTGCGCAGTAGGTGGTGTTGAACCTCAGTCTGAAACTGTATGGCGTCAGGCTGACAAGTACAACGTACCTCGTATCGGTTATGTGAACAAGATGGACCGTTCTGGTGCTAACTTCTTCGAAGTAGTGCGCCAAATGAAGGACGTTCTCGGTGCAACTCCTTGCGTTATCTCTGTGCCCATCGGTGCTGAAGAAAAGTTCAGAGGTATCGTTGACCTCATCCGCATGAAGGCTATCCTTTGGCACGATGAGACAATGGGTGCTGAATATGACGTAGAAGACATCCCCGCTGAACTCGTTGACGAATGCAACGAATGGCGCCAAAAGATGATCGAACTTGCTGCAGAGCAAGACGAAACTCTAATGGAGAAGTTCTTCGAAGATCCCAACAGCCTCACTGAAGAAGAAGTGGTTGCTGCTATCCGTAAGGGTACGCTCGCACTCGACATCGTTCCTATGACCTGCGGTTCTTCGTTCAAGAACAAGGGTGTGCAAACTCTCCTCGACTACGTGGTGATGTTCCTCCCCTCTCCTCTTGACACTCCAGCTATCGAAGGTGTAAACCCTGACACTGGTGAAACTGAAACTCGCCAGCCTTCTGAAGACGAAAAGACTTCTGCTCTTGCGTTTAAGATTGCTACTGACCCCTATGTAGGTCGTCTCACCTTCTTCCGTGTTTACTCTGGTAAGGTAGAAGCTGGTTCTTACGTTTACAACGTACGTTCTGGTAAGAAGGAACGCGTTTCTCGCCTCTTCCAAATGCACTCTAACAAGCAAAATCCTGTTGAAGTGATTGGTGCTGGTGACATCGGCGCAGGTGTAGGTTTCAAAGACATCCGCACTGGTGATACCCTCGCTGAAGAAGGTGCTCCTATCATACTCGAATCTATGGACTTCCCCGATCCCGTTATCGGTATCGCAGTTGAACCTAAGACTCAAAAGGATCTCGATAAGCTCTCTACTGGTCTTTCTAAGCTCGCTGAAGAAGACCCCACCTTCACTGTGAAGACTGACGAACAAAGCGGTCAAACTGTGATTTCTGGTATGGGTGAGCTTCACCTTGACATCATCATCGACCGTCTCCGTCGTGAGTTCAAGGTAGAAATCAACCAAGGTAAGCCTCAGGTGAACTATAAGGAAGCTATTACGAAGACTGTAAACCTCCGCGAAGTCTACAAGAAGCAATCTGGTGGTCGCGGTAAGTTCGCAGACATCATCGTGAACGTAGGTCCTGTTGATGAAGACTTCAAGGAAGGCGGCCTCCAGTTCGTGAACAAGGTGACTGGTGGTAACATTCCTAAGGAATTCATCCCCTCTGTACAGAAGGGCTTTGAAAACGCTATGAAGAGCGGTGTCCTCGGTGGCTTCCCTCTCGATAGCCTCAAGGTTGAGCTCCTCGATGGTTCATTCCACCCCGTTGACTCTGACCAACTCTCCTTCGAAATCGCTGCTCTCCAAGCTTACAAGAATGCTTGCGCACAAGCAGGTCCTGTACTCATGGAGCCAATGATGAAACTTGACGTTATCACTCCTGAAGAAAACATGGGTGACGTGATCGGTGACTTGAACAAGCGCCGTGGTCAAGTGGAAGGTATGGAAAACAGCCGTTCTGGTGCTCGCATCGTGAAGGCTACTGTACCTCTCGCAGAAATGTTTGGTTATGTGACTGCGCTCCGTACCATCACTTCTGGTCGTGCAACTTCTTCTATGCAGTATGACCACCACGCTCCTGTTTCTAGCGGTATCGCTAAGGCTGTACTCGAAGAAATGAAGGGTCGTGTAGATCTCATCAAATAATCCTGATTGAGATTTTAATCCTAAAAACAACTTTCCGCACTCGGCAGGTGGGATAGCGAACGACTCTTATCCCACCTCCGCCGATACGGAGCAAATTCAATACAACAATGAGTCAAAAAATTCGTATCAAGCTCAAGAGCTACGATCACACGCTCGTAGAAAAGTCTGCTGAGAAGATTGTTAGCAACGTAAAGGCTACTGGCGCTATCGTTAGCGGTCCAATTCCTCTCCCCACTCGCAAGCGTATCATCACTGTGAACCGCTCTACCTTCGTAAACAAGAAGAGCCGCGAGCAATTTGAGGTTTCTACTTACAAGCGTCTCATCGACATCTACAGCTCTAACCCCAAGACTATCGATGCTCTCATGAAGCTCGAACTTCCTTGTGGTGTAGAAGTTGAAATCAAGGTGTAGTTTTACGCTTGAATCAGCTTAACAATGAAGCTTATCCGTAGTTCCTTTTGGAGCTACGGATTTTTTGTCTTTATATACCTCCTCTTCTTCTTGAATACTTTATCCTCTGGTTCGATGTTCTTGGCTTCCTCTCTTTCTTCTTTTCAGCTGCTGCGTCTTCAACTTCGTTTTGTCGTTCTTGGTGTGAAGCATTGATGCTTTGCAACAAGTTGCTCGTGCGTATAAAAGCCTGTCTCATTTGCTTTCTCATTTTGCCATCTCATTTGCTGTTTCATTTTCCCGTCTCATCTGCTGTCTCTTTACGCGTGTTATGTCGTATGCAGCGTGCAAAGTGTGAGAAAAAGAACGTAACCTGCTGATTTTCGTCGAGAAAACTTGTACACTCCAGAGAAAAGCCGTAACTTTGCCGTGCTTTTCCGCTCAACCGCTGCAAGGCGCACCGAAAGCACCCTAATCCGTACGAGTTGCGCTCTTTTGAGAGCAAAGTCAGCTCATAGGATGAACGGCTTCGGCGCAGTAGAATCCGAACATGTTGAGCTGGGGCGATTAACAATTTCAAAATCAAGCATTACACAATGGCTGATCTCATTAAAATTGCTGAAGAAGCATTTGCTACTGGCAAGCAACACCCCTCATTCAAGGCTGGTGACACTGTAACTGTAGCTTACAAAATCGTCGAAGGTAACAAGGAACGCGTACAGCTCTACCGCGGTGTTGTCATCAAAATCGCAGGTCACGGCGAAAAGAAGCGTTTCACTGTACGCAAGATGTCTGGTACTATCGGTGTAGAACGTATCTTCCCCCTCGAGTCTCCCGCTATCGAGAGCATCGAAGTGAACAAGGTGGGTAAGGTTCGTCGCGCTAAGCTCTACTACCTCCGTGCCCTCACTGGTAAGAAGGCTCGTATTAAGGAAAAGCGTACCGCTACTAAGGCGTAAGACATCTCGTCCTAAACGACTTTCACTCCGCCGCGCTTTCAGTTGCCTTGCGCTAGCATTAAAGCAAAGCCATCGAGTGAAGAAAATCACAAAGTCCGCGTCCAAACTCAGGTTTGGCACGGACTTTTTTGTGTCTTTACGGGCATGGGTGTGCCTAATCGAGGCAAGGATATTTGCAGAAAAAAAATCCCCTGCCACAATCACTCTAGGAAGTGATGTGGCAGGGGAATTTTCATCAGAGAAAGTTATCATTAGGGTTGCGCAAGAAGTACTTTGT
>JABZGM010000085.1 GCA_015259235.1 Alloprevotella sp.
GTATAGAAGAAGATAGTAAGAAGTTTCGACAATATCAAATTATCGTTTTAGTCTTCTTGCATCATCGTACTCATCATATCCTGGTTTTCCAACTTCCCATTCTCTGTTAGCCCCACTTCCGCTGCTTTTTCCTCGCTTATTGCGTGGAAGAACATTATGCACATGCATTGCTGCTTCTTCTTTCTTGCTTTCTTTATCCTTGTTATTGTTATCCCCCATGTCTTGTACCATTTCTCTATGATAATTGTGTGCTGCGATAACCATATTATGAGTATCAATAGCATACACCTGACCTTGGAATTTGATGTAATTTAGCCTATCATCGTCTTCTCCCATCTTTGAAATGAAATCTCTGTGTTCCTCAAGAAAACTCTGCTGCGTTTCTGTAAAATCCCCCATTCTTTTGTTGGACACGTCCTCACTTTTAATTTTGAAGAACTCGCCTAATGCTTCCTTCGCTTGTTCGTCAGCGAATGCAAATCGAGAGACTTTGGCGACCTTAAAGTTATACTTTAGGGCTTCACGCATATATTCTGGTATGACATACTCAGTTCCTTTATAATGCACAACTCCTTCTTTATACCAACCTCCGTAAAACTCCTTTAGGTTACAATTAAGTTCATGAGGAGTTAACTTTGGATTGGCTTCCATCTGAGCATCCACAAAAGCTTCCATGCGTTTCAGCTTCTCTTCTGGTGCCTCGAACTGCAAGAGCGTTGATAGTTTCACAACAGCACTACCTTTCACCACCTGTTTTAGACGATTGTCTATGATAAAATATCCACGTGGATTATCCTTGCCACCCAAAAATACCAAGTCCACCCCAAACTCTCGTTTCATGGCTTTTTGCAATTCCTCTTTGCAACAACTAAGGTCACGATACTTAAGCAGCCAAGCCTTTAGTCGATTTCGATGTTTCTTATCTATTTTCTCCTCTTTTGATGCTGCGTTGTCTAGAATAGTACTTAAGGGAAAAGTAGCTTGGTACGCTCCATTGCGCGCTATCTTCATTACTTCCCCCTCTTGTTTTACATCATACCCTCTAGCTTCCATGATGGCTCTCCATTCTCCTATAGAAGAAAAACGATACTCCAAAGAATCTCTTACGGCTTTGTTTAACTCAGCGCGTGTATCTACTCCCAGCGTTTTTTCGACAAAAGCCTTTGACCGCACCCTTTCGTGGTTGTGGTTTATCTTTCTCCCTTGTGGGTCTACTCTAGATGTGATAACGTGTATATGGTTATTGTCCGTGTCGTTATGGCTATAGATGAGTAATGGCTGTTTAAGATCAGCATAGCCCATTTCTTTTAGCCATTTACGAGCAAAATCTACTAGTTCATCATTGTTCATTTCATCTCCTCGACAAGAGAATGCTACATGCATTTGAGGTTTCGTGATTCGTTCATTCTGCGAAGAGTAATCTATGAGTTGCTGTCTTAATTGATTTGCTGAATGTTGTTGCCCTTCTTCCAAATATCCCATATTCTCTGCCACAAGTAAACTTGCCACACCATTTGCCACCTTCCGTTCATTATAATCTACAGCTTCAAAGGTAGGAGAAGAATAAAGAATCGAAACAATCATATATCCAAGAATCTAGAAATGGGGAACTGTGATTTCATATAATCGTGAACTCCCATTGTGGATGAACATAACTAAAGGGAGAAAGTATATTGTAAATCTGTGATAGGGTATAACATAAGCTATCTATACTTAAATTACAAAGAGACAGAAATCATCAATCCATCGAAAGAAGTTTCGCGTAAATCATCTTCTGGTATTTCTTGCATTCCATAATATCTTTGTGGATAGACTGAGATAACGGAATGATAGTCTCAGCAAAGTAAGATTTAGTCAAATTATCTCGAATTGCCAAACTATTAGCATGGTGCATTGCTTGGTTCAGGTTCGCAGATACACCGCGAAATTGTAAATCAAAACTCCGAAAAAGTTCTGTAAACTCCTCCAATCTAGCATACTTGCTCTTAATTTCCCTCAAGTCCAACCGCTCTACAGCGGTTCTAACCATCGAAGAAACACTGCCGAAGGCTGCTGATTTCGATGTGAATAATTTTCGTTCTGTCTCAGACAGACGGATCAGAAACTGAAATCTTCGATTTTTCTCTTTCATAAAATAACGAGTTGCGAGTTATTTGACCACGAAGTGGCAAGGAAACTTTAGGATATACAAGAGGACCTTTAGGGCGTTTTGTATATACAAAAGTACACCTTGCTTCACATGCTGCAAAATTACAAATTTGCAGCATTCAGACAAAGAAAAATGCCTATAAAAACATATAGCAAAATCATCTTTATTTCTTGAAATATAGATATTTGCGTTTCTTGATTTGAGTGATTGTGTAAATGGAATTTTACAATTTCTACAATCAAGAATATTAAAAAAAATGAAATCTGTGAATGGTGATTTGTAGAATGACCTAGAAACAGATTTCGTGCCTATATGTTTCATTGAAACTTGATTTCATGAAACTCAAAAAACAGCAAAAGGGGAAAAGAGTAGGCTGTATTTCCTTTGCAGAAGGTGATACAGAAAAGCGAATTCCCCTTTGCCACAAATCATGAAGCAGTTTGACATAAGTGCATTAAACTAGATTTCAGGGTGTCTTGAAATCCCATTTTGAGAAATCGTGAAATACAAACTTAGAAAAATACAATAATGGATTGTTCACCACTAAAGAAATTAGTACATTTGCAATATACAGAAATGTTGTCTCTATTGACCTAGATATACTCAACCCCTCATATCCCTAACAACTATTCTCAATGATGATGCCATCCACTCCTTCAAATATCACTATACACAAAGTCACCGAAACCGTGTCTATTCAGAATGATGTATTCTCTGATATCGCAATTCGTCCCCCCTCAAAACAGTACCTCTGTGTCTTGTATGGATTCGTATGGCGGTTTCTGCCTATAGGCTTATTATTGCTGATGTGCTATCGCCATGACATGCCCCTCGCTTTTGCATTCTGCTTGCTTCCGCTTTTTGTACTTATACCTTTGACCCTCTATCGCTTGCTCTATCTTTATTCTTCAAGCTGGATCATAGGAACAGAAATAGTCTGTCAAAAGCGCGGTGTATTCTCTGCATCCACAGTCTATTTTGAACTTCGCAGAGTTACAGGATACTATGAGCAGCAAAGCTGGCTTCAGCGCCTGCTAGGGCTAAAGACTATTCTAGTAACCTGTTCAGATAAAGGTAACCTCCTAATAGAGATAATAGGAATACCTACCGACTTCCCTTTGCTCGATGTCATCCGACAGCGTGCTGAGCGTTGCAAAAACGATAAAGGCTACACGGAATTCACCAACTTCTAATCTTCTTTTCCCTTTTGTCGAAAACAAAAGGACGATTCTCACGCGCGCACGCGAAAAGCTTTAAAGCTCTATTTATATAGATATTTATCTAAGCTTTATTTACGAACTGCGACTTCCCCTGTGTTTATAGGGGGAGTCGTTTGGTGTATTGGGAGAAAATAGTAAAGCTATTGGGAGGAAATAGTAAGCTATTGGGAGAAAATAGTAAAGCTATTGGGAGAAAATAGTAAGCTATTGGGAGAAAATAGTAAGTCACAGGATTTGGCTATATGAGGAGAATTACTTACTTTTGCACCAAAGTTCCAGAGTTTAATCTGGAGGAATAGTAATAACTACTGCCTTGATGTGTTCTTCGCAACACCTTCCAACCAGCGACTCACAGATAGGTATTACGATTTTCTCTATGACAGATTTTTGTTTCTGCGTTGCACCTGCTAGGTTGCAACCAAAAGAGACAGTAACGTGGAGTAATAGCCTTATCAATTCTCCTGCTGTCTTTAGTCTTCTCGAAAAGAGAGTTCTATACTTTCTCTCTCTTCAAATCAAGTATCGTTTTATTGATAAAGGACTTGACGCGCCTGAAGCGTGGAAAGATCTTTGTTTCGAATTAACCGACCGTGATCTTGGGGTTATCGGTGGGAAAACTCATGTTCTTCAAACTTACGAAGCACTTAGTGAGCTGGGAGAAAAGTTCATGCCAGTTTCCTACTACAATGAGAAAAAACAACTCATCCATGGTAGAGTGCATTGGGTAGATACTTTTATGTACAACACAGAAACGAAGCGATACGAAGTACGTATGTCTCCAGAGCTGATGCCCTATCTCATCAATCTTGCAAGATCCTTTACTACGTTTTGCGCACAAACTGCTTTGTCCCTGCGTTCAAAATACTCTCAGAAACTTTACGAGTTCTGTTGTGAATACTCAGGCAATTATCGCTATCCTCGTGCAAAGTCTTATGACCTAGCTTTTAAGAAGAATGTTTTTCCTATTTGGATAGATCAATTGCGCTATTTGCTAGACTTGAGTGAAAAGCGTGATGAACGCACAGGGAAAGTCTTGTCAAAAGAGAAGTATCCAAACTACAAAGACCTCAAACGAAATGTTCTTCTTCCTGCTCAAAAGGAACTCTATGAGCTATATCACCAAGGTAATAGCGAGGTTTGGTTTGATTGTGTACCTTATCAAAAAGAAGGTCGCAAAATAGTTTCTTTGTTGTTGATTATCTATACAAAGAAACATCCGAAAGAGGGCTTACAGAAGCTTTGGGAGGAAGGTGACGAACCTCTGAATGCTTTTGAGGAATTTACAGGTGCTGCTCTAGTCCAAAAAGAAAAACAAGCATCTTGTAGTTGCCCAGCATCCCAAGAGCTTGTCAGTCAAGTAGAGAAGAAGTTGGAAACTTATCTCGAAAGTCATGAAGTAGTGTACTATCTCAATTATATACAAACAAAGGCTGGAGGTACATACGATGCTTACAACCAAGTATTGCAAGTTCTGAAAGATAAAGAGAAACAAAAAAAGTTCCAACAAGGAACACGTGCTTATCAGCGCACAAGCATTATGCACTATGCATTACAAGAAAATCTGAAAGAATTTGGTTGGAATATACCCGAACTAAAACGCAGAACATTTTGTTCTGCCTGAATCAATGATATAAAAGTCTAGCATAAATACGCAGGGTGTACTAGAATCTGGAACTTAGAGTTCACTCTAAGCATAGCTAGACAACAAAGGAACGTAGCGAAGCGGTGTACTACGGCTCTGGAAAGGCCTTACGACTTCAACTACGTTCCTTATTTTTGTATCTATGAAGAACACATTTATCCATTGATAAATGTCAACACCTTCCGAGCGGTTCTTCAGATACAAGCGCTTCAGGATGGGCTTGAACCAACGACCCCATGATTAACAGTCATGTGCTCTAACCAACTGAGCTACTGAAGCAGGTCTTTTGCTAGAGATAAGATGAAACTTTGTCGGTGAGTAACCTTGAAAAGTGCATCCTTATTTCTCGTTTGCAGTGCAAAAGTAGTACTTTATTTCGAATTAAGCACTATCTTTGCAGAGAAAATTTCAAGAAAAAATTGCATGAAGAAAATTTTAGGCGTAGGAAATGCTCTAGTTGACGCTCTCTATAAAATAGATAACGAAAATATAATCAAGCATTTAGGAGTGTCGATAGATGGCATGACGCTGATAGATGCTGACCGCAGAAAAAAAATCGTGGAACAGCTCAAAAATGTTCCTTTTGAGTGTCGAACAGGTGGTTCAGCAAGTAATGCTGTGCATTGTGTCGCTGCTTTGGGTGGTGACGCTAGTTTCATCGGGCGCACGGGTAAGGACGACAATGGCAAGTTTTATGCGGAGTCGTGTGAGAAAGCTGGTGTGAAGCCCCTTACCACTATTTCAGAAGATATTCCCACAGGGGTCGCCACGACCTTCATTCTTCCCGATGGACGTCGCACTTTTGCCACCTATCTTGGGGCAGCCGCTACGGTGAGCGCTGAAGATTTGCGCGAAGAAGACTTTGCGGCTGCTGACTACATGTTTATCGAAGGCTATTTGGTACAAAATCATGGACTTATCTTGCGTGCTGTGGAATTGGCACAGCGCAATGGCGTGAAGGTTTGTCTGGATTTGGCATCGTGGAACATCGTGGAAGAAGAGCGTGCTTTCTTTGCTGAACTCTTGCCTAAGATTGACATCGTCTTTGCTAATGAAGAAGAAGCTCAAGCTATGACGGGGGCAACTGGGACTGCTGCAGCCGAGTGGTTGGCACGCACTTGTGCTATTGCTGTGGTGAAATGCGGAGCTGACGGAGCTGTGGCAGTAGCGGGCGACAAAAAGATGAGCGTCGCTGCTGAGCACGTGGCAAAGGTGGAAGACACTACTGGTGCAGGTGATTTCTTTGCAGGCGGATTCCTCTATGAGCATGCGCAAGGCGCTTCATTGGAGCGCTGCTTACAAATGGGAGCTCGCTGTGCAGCTGCTGTGATTCAGGTGATGGGGACACAGTTGCCTGCCGAAATTTGGAACGAATTGCGGCAAAACAGAGCTTAGAGATAGCAAGCGCAGAGGGTTGGGATGAAAAAAGACGATTTTCAAAGTCTCAGAACAGCTATTTCTCAAAAAAGACCGTAACTTTGTAGTCACACACGTGCGTGCGCGATAGTATAATGCCTCGTGACGTGGTGGGACAACCGACACAAAATGATCAAAAGATTTTTTCTCTTTATAGCACTTCTCTTCGGAGTCGGGGCACAGCTTTCACTTCAAGCGCAGGAATCTGACAATTTCAAAACCACAAAGGCTTTGGACATTTTCAATGCGCTCTACGAAGAACTCGAACTAAACTACGTAGATACGCTTGACGCAGAGCAGGTGACGGGAGACGCCATCCGTTATATGCTCAATAGTCTTGACCCCTACACCGAGTTTTACAAAGCCTCGCGCACTGATGAACTGAAAACCCTCACCACAGGTAAGTATGCCGGGATTGGTTCTCCGATTCGCTACCACAAAGGGAGCGATCGTTGCGTCTTTGACGGACCGTATGTGGGAATGCCAGCTCAGGCAGCAGGATTGCGCACTGGAGACATTATCATGAAAATCAATGATAAAGAGGTGGGTGTCTGTGGAAAACAAGCGAAATCGGACTATTCTAGCAAGATTTCCAACCAGCTGCGTGGAGATGCGGGTACGACGGTGACGGTGACCGTGAAGCGTCCGATGCATGAGAAGCTGTTGCGCTTCCGATTGAAGCGACAGTTGATCAAACAACCTTCGGTGCCCTTTGCGCAACTTTTGCCCAACCATGTGGGATATGTGGTGATGACGGGCTATCGTGACGATACGGCACATGATTTGCGCCAAGCTCTGGAACAACTGAAAGCACAGGGAGCGCAACGCCTGGTGCTGGATTTGCGTGGAAATGGTGGCGGACTGATGAATCAGGCTGTAGATGTGGTGAATCTTTTCATCCATAAAGGCAAAAAGGTGCTGGAGATGCGTGGGAAGGATCCCGAACAGAATGCGATTCTCAAAACCAAACAAGCTCCGCTCGATGCAGATATCCCCATGGTGGTGTTGGTGGACTACGGCACTGCCTCGGCTGCTGAAATCACTTCGGGCACGCTGCAAGATTATGACCGCGCAGTGATTGTGGGACAGCGCACCTATGGTAAGGGACTTGTGCAGTCGCAACGAGAATTGCCTTACAACACGATGCTCAAACTCACCACGGCAAAGTATTACATCCCCTCTGGACGCTGTGTGCAGGCTTATGATTTCAAAAATCGTGGTTCGGATGGACAACCTAAACACTTGCCCGATTCGCTCTGCAAAACTTTCAAGACGAGCAACGGTCGCTTGGTGAAAGATGGTGGTGGCATCACCCCCGATGTGGCTGTGGCACCCGATTCACTGCCTGACATGCTCGATGATCTCGCACTCTCTGAGGAGTTTTTCGACTATGTGGTGAAATATCTCAACACCCATCGCGAATTGGCACCTGCAGCGTCATTCAATATCTCTGATGCAGATTTCCAAGATTTCCTATCTTTCATGGAAAAAAGTTCCTTCACCTACAACACGCAGACGAAGCGCATGCTGGATTATCTGAAGAAATGGGCAGACTATGAGGGATATAGCGACAGCATTCAGACAGAATTGAAGGCATTGTCCACGAAACTTGCTCCAAACGTGGCAGCAGACTTGCGTCGCTGGCAAAAGGAGGTGCGCGAATTGTTGGAATACGCTATCGTTTCCTCGCACTATGGGCAGCAAGGTGCTTATGCTTACAAACTGCGCAATGATAAAGAATTGACGCTCTCTACAGAGATTTTACTCGATAAAGACAGATACCACAAGTTGTTGCGCAAATAAACGCAATCTCTCATTCCTCATTTATACATTCATCTCACAATACCCCTCCTCTCATGAAGATCCTTCTCCTTGGTTCTGGCGGTCGCGAACACGCACTTGCCTGGAAAATCGCCCAAAGTCCAAAAGTTGAGCAACTTTTCATTGCACCAGGCAACGCTGGCACGTCCAGTGTAGGCGAAAACGTGGACATCGCTGCCACAGATTTTGATGCCCTTGCAGACTTCGTCGTGAAGCAGCAAGTGGACATGGTGGTTGTCGGTCCGGAAGATCCATTGGTGAAGGGTATCTACGATGATTTCCTCTCTCGCTCGGCTACGGCGCACATTCCTGTCATTGGTC
>JABZGM010000086.1 GCA_015259235.1 Alloprevotella sp.
GCCTATAGAGACAACGAGACTATAGTCTACTCTATGGGGGGAAAACCTATTGTTCCAAGAAGTACTAATCAGCGTAAAGTCGTTGAGGCTTACAGCAAGAATGATATGCTCTTTATTTCGGGTCCCGCTGGCTCAGGAAAGACTTTTCTTGCGATAGCTTTGGCTGTACGTGCACTTAAGAACAAAGAGGTAAAGAAAATTATTTTGAGTCGCCCAGCTGTGGAAGCAGGAGAAAAACTTGGTTTCTTGCCTGGTGATATGAAAGATAAGATTGATCCTTACCTTCAACCACTTTATGACGCCCTTCAAGAGATGCTTCCTGCCATGAAATTGCAGGAATATATAGAGAATCGCGTCATACAAATTGCGCCATTGGCATTCATGCGTGGTCGTACGCTCAATGACGCTGTGGTGATTTTGGATGAAGCCCAGAACACGACAACAGCGCAAATCAAGATGTTCTTGACTCGTATGGGCTGGAATACCAAGATGATGGTTACTGGCGACCCAACACAAATAGACCTTGCACCCTCACAACGCAGTGGCCTTATTGAGGCGAGCCGTATCCTCCGTGACGTAAAGGGAATAGCCTTCATCGATATGCAACAAGAAGACATCGTGCGCCACAAGTTGGTGAGCCGCATCGTGGCAGCTTATGACAAGGACGGTGCCGCGCGCAAAACAAAACAAACAGATAAGGAAGCACCTACACAAAGTGATGCAAAAGAAGACTGAACTTTTAGTCTTTTAAGCACCCTTGTGTAGGTGCTGTTTTTTTAGCCACCCCCCTCTCCTCAACTGATAACTAAAACGCATCTAATAGCCTATGTTGGCATTAGTGATAACCAGATAATCCTTCTGAAGATTTGAACAATCATTTGTTCTATCGTTTATTTCATTGGAATTCATCCTTCAAATATCTCAATAATATGAGTGCTCTTACAAAAACTGATTTCCACTTTGCTGGACAGAAAAGTGTGTACCACGGCAAGGTGCGCGATGTGTATAACTTGGGCGAACGCCTTGTAATGGTGGCTACCGACCGTATCTCTGCGTTTGATGTAGTACTTCCTGAAGGTATTCCCTTCAAAGGTCAGATGTTGAACCAAATCGCGGCTAAATTCTTGGATGCTACTACAGACATCTGTCCAAACTGGAAGCTCGCAACTCCAGATCCTATGGTTACTGTTGGTCTGCTCTGCGAAGGTTTCCCCGTTGAAATGATTGTGCGTGGTTATCTCTGTGGCAGTGCTTGGCGCGCCTATAAGAGTGGTGTTCGTGAAATCTGCGGTATTCGCCTTCCAGAAGGTATGCGCGAGAATCAAAAGTTCCCAACTCCCATCGTTACTCCTACCACCAAAGCAGAAATTGGTGAGCATGATGCAGATATCTCTAAAGAAGAAATTCTTGCACAAGGTCTTGCTACACCTGAAGAATATGAAGTCCTTGAGAAGTATACTTTGGCACTTTTTGAGCGCGGAACGCAGATTGCTGCTGAACGTGGTTTGATTCTCGTAGATACAAAGTATGAGTTCGGCAAACACAATGGACAAATCTATCTCATGGATGAAATCCATACTCCCGACTCTAGCCGTTATTTCTACGCTGAAGGCTATGAAGAACGTTTTGAAAAAGGAGAACCTCAAAAGCAACTTTCTAAAGAATTTGTGCGCGAATGGCTGATGGAGAACGGCTTCCAAGGTAAAGAAGGACAACAAGTTCCTGAAATGACTCCCGAAATTGTAGCTGGCATTTCTGAACGCTACATTGAACTCTACGAACATATCACTGGAGAAAAGTTCAACCGTGAAGAAAATGCTGATCTTGCTGCCCGCATTGAGAAGAATGTAAGCGAGTATTTAGCGAAATAAAGGATACCTATACAAGACAGCAGGCTAGCATATATGGTAGCTTTGTCTGCTCTTACTTCCCATTTGCAAGGTCTAGTTCCTTCGCTTGTGAGAAATCAACAAAAAGTCGTATCTTTGGATAAACCAAGGATACGACTTTTTTGATAGAGAAAAATGAAATGGAGTTACGTGCTATTTTCCAGCCCAAAAATCTAGATATTGTTGCGCTACATTGAGATATTCATGATGTTTCATGATGTATGCTCTACTCTGCTGAGACAGTAGAGGGATTTCATCTCGACGCAACACTAATGCTTTTAATTGTTCGTAAACAGATTCCTCAGAAGGCAACACATTGATGATGGGACGTAACTCTGTTTCGCCCAGAATCTCATAGTTCTCAGGTTCACCGCCTGTTACGACAACCAAGCCTTGTGCCATAGCTTGCAGAGCATTCATAGCCGGTGTGTAGGAGTAGAGTTGATCTAACAATACATCACTAGAGCACAAGAGTTGAACATATTCATCAAAAGGCACATTCTCAGCCGTAACATATTCTACCTCATCAGGAAAATCAGCTTGTAATCTCTCTAATGCTGCGAGCATCACATCTGTTCCTTTGTAAGCATGACGCTGACGTTGGATACCAATAAAAAAGCGAATCTTAGTTCTTTCTCCATTTTCTCCCTGAAGGCTTTCTGACTTCTGAGAAAGTAATTCATTGTCTAAGCGGATGGGGAAAGGAATAAACCGAACTTTCTCACCAAAATGAGGACGATAGGCAGCGTCGTATTCATAAAGTCCAGAAACGATGCCATCACAATCTTCAGCTATTTCTTGGTTCAATTTTCCTTTTTCACCTAAAAGCCAGTCACAAATCCATATTTCATTATCTGCATTTTTCCTGACTTGACTACCGATGTTGAAATCGCTATAGCGAAAAGTCTTACAATCCAAACCTGCTTTGACCCAATAGTGGTCCATTCCAAAAGCACCAAGAAAGATTTTCTTGTTATGACGACGCAAGAAGTTATAAAAACGACCAATACGTTCCGCTTTCAAAGGCAAAAAACATGGGTTGATGAGTTGAACAACATCATAGTTCTTGAATATCCTAAATGTGAAAAGCAAACGCAAATAGTAAGCAATAGAAGAGAACTTTTTCAAACTCGGACGCTTCAAATCAACATCTCTCGGATAATTTTTCCATGAATCACCATCAGAGGCCAAAGTTACCTCGTGCCCCAAAGTTCGCAAAGCCGAAGCAAGTGTGGCATGCACATTAGAATAATCACCAAGTAGAAGAATTTTCATGAAGTATAAAGAGGAAAACTCGTACGTAAAGAAATTTAGCATGAAAGCACAGCCTCGTCAAAGGCATTCTTATCTAACAAACTCTTGTTGCGCAATCGTGAACGATAGGAATAAATTGTAGGAACTGAATAGTTGAGGAAGTGGGCAATGCGATTGCTATCCGTGACACCCAAACGAATAAGCGCAAAAATTCTTAACTCTGTGTTTAGAATCTCATCTCGTTTGGGATGTACTTGAGCTTGTTCGGGAAGAAGAGCGTTGAAGTTATCAATAAACTTGGGAAACAACGTCACAAACGCTTCGTCAAAGTCTGCGTAAAAAGACTGCTCTTCTTGCACTAATTGCTCTGCACTCTGCAAACGCTCCATGAGATGCGCATAGTTTTTAGCCTTTGCCAACTTCAACAATTCACGTCTATACTCATCCAGGGTGTCAATATACCCACGACATCTTTGAAGATAGCGAGCAATATAGGTTTCTTTTACTTTGTCGGCTGTTGAGAGCTTCTCGTTCATCTCCAACAAAGCTGCATTAACTTCGCGTACTGCAACTAGTGCCTCTGTGAGCTCTTGTCGTGCATGAGATAATTGACGCATTTTCTTACGCAATAACACAATAAAACCAGAGAGTAGCAAAACAATTACAACAGAAAACACAACTATTACTGAGGTTATTGTTTGACGAGTTTGGAGTTGCTCCTTATGGGCACCATTGATGATGGGAAAAACATTGGTAGCTTCAAAACTACGTAAGCGAGCCTTACAAAAATTCGCATCATCCATAGCACAAAGCAAATAAGTGTAAGCGCGAGAAACATCTCCCCGCTCAGAAAGCTCTGCAGCAAGTTGTTGCAATGCACGGTATTCTGTTACCCCACGTTCAAGATCACTCAATGCTGCTAAGGAAAGATAGTGTAAATAATCATCGTGGTTATTACTAGCCTCTGACAAATCTGCTAATAAGGCAAATAAATAGACATGCTGCAAGGAGTCTGCATGAGAAAGTGTCCGCAAGCAGAGTTCTTTACCAGCTTGTAGGGCTCCTTCGTTAAGTAACTTATCAGCCTGTACTATGGCACGATTCGTGACATTTGTCTCTACTAACAAAATGCTATCGCGATAGTTGGCAGTAAGCTGCTGTAGCATCTTACGATTTTCACCCACTTCACCATAATCAGCCATCCAACCATAAACGGAACGGGCAACTTGATAGTAGTAAAGTCTCAAAAACTTGTCTTCTGCTTGAATGTGTACCTGCTCTAACAGCGTTGCAGCCGATTTGTAAAGTCCCATGATACCATAGACTTCAGCACGACCAATCGTAATCCACTGGCGAAGACTAGAAGGCTTGTCTAATAAGTCTGCACTTTCTTCAATACGATTCAAATATGCTAAGGCAGAATCACTCTGAAAATGTGCGTAAGCTCGAAATATCTGTTGGTAAGTTTGGATACGTTCTTTACCAGTCTCCTTGTTGGCTTTAGATTTTAGGTTCTGCAATTTTGCTTCGTATCGAGTTCTCAACATTGTTTTTCCCTCAATAGCGCGATCTATACGTTTCAAAATCTCTTCAGTACCCCAAGACTCCTCTTTTGCTTGAGACAACAAAGGGCAAAAAATCCCCATCAACGCAAAGCCCCCAAAAAGGATATGCGAAAGACGTGGAAAAGAAAAACCTAAGTAAATGGCTTTAATGCATTTGATTAAACTCGGGATCATCGGGAGAAAGAATGCGTTTACCTGAAGAAAATTTATTTTTGTGTGTTGGAGCTGAGGCGCTGTTGGGCATCGTGTTGCTGGTCGTGCTTGACTCTGGTAAAACGGGGGCACCTGTTAACATGACATTGCCACCATAACTACGCCAACGACTCAAAATACTTTGCACGTACCCTGCAGTCTCACTACCAATCATGTAACCACGTTTCACTACTGGGTCACGATAAAATTGAGGCTGCTGAAGACCTAAAATATAAGGTGCTACTTCATCCCACTGTTGTGGGTGTTTACCATATTTTCGTGCTAAAGCCATGGCGTCACGAACGTGACCTAAACCACCATTGTAAGAGGCAAGGACAAACTTTATACGTTCGTTTCCATCACGAATATCCGAAAGTTGACTTGTAAGTTGTCGAATAAGTTTTGCAGCACCTTCGACATTCCTGCGCGGATCATGAACTTCTTCGGGAGTGAGCCCCAACCCTGCTGCAGTTTTAGGCATCAGCTGCATGAGACCTTGTGCACCAGCCCAAGAACGAGCGTTGGGGTCAAAACCACTTTCTTGGAAACTTTGAGCAGCGATTAGCTTCCAGTCCCAACCTGTTGTCGCAGAAGCTGCTTTGAACAGATGGTCATACACTGAAATAATTCCGCGCTCTTTAGAGAGATAAACAGCTTGCACACGCTTTTTCACTTGATGCACTTCTTTCATGCGCATCTTTTCCGCTTGCACAACTTCAGCTTCCTTATTATCAGTGTACCAATCATTAAGTGCTGCTATCAGTTCTTTAGCACTCGACTTTACAGCCCAGCTTATATTCGCTTTGTCGTTTCTAGCGCCTGCTGCAACAAGACCTTTTTGTGTTATAAGCTTGTCAGACACGGGAAGTGCTAGTAAGTCAGCTTTTCCTTCTGAGACCATTTGCAATAACTCTGTTGTATCTTTAGCTATCTCCATACGCACCTTCAATCCCTCGGATGAAGCAAAATTTTCAGCCAAAGCATATTGCAACCCCATGGGTAAACCATGGTAGTCATAATATGTTTCTGGTCCAGAAAGTGTAGCGACTATAATTTCACCAGCCCTGCGTAGGTCTGGTAAATCATATTCTCCACTCGTAGTCTGTGGTGCCTTAGCAAAAGCAGCAGACATAGCAGATTCCCCTTCCTTTTTTACTTTACAACCAATGAAAAGAAGTGGTAAAAAACAGAATATATAGAAAAATCTCATTCAGACAATGATTAGATCCGGAAGCGGCACATCATGCACTTCTGTAGGTATTTGAGGAAGAACCTGTTCTGAGAAAGCCACGCCAACATATCGGGCTTGTTGTAAGCTAGACTGACTCAAAAAACTATCGTAGTAGGCTTTACCATGTCCCAAACGATGTCCTTGATAATCAAAAGCAACTCCAGGCACGAGGATGTAGTCTAAGCTTGTCAAATCTTCAAGAGGTGATGTTATGGGTTCCCAGATATTAAACTGACCTTGCCTCATTTTTTCTTTGCCTTCAAATGGTCTCACCTGAATCTTTCCATCGACAAGAGTTGGCAAGTAGAATTTCTTCTCTTGGCTCCATCGTGCTAGTACTAATTCTGTAGAAACCTCGCTTGGCATAGCATAATAAAGCATCACCCTAGCTGCAGACAAAAAATGTTTGTCTGCAGCTAGGTGATCTAATAGGAGTTTTTCTGCGATATTATGTCTTTCTGGACTTAGTTTTCTCAGAATCTTGCTCATAGAGCATCGCAACTCGTTTTTGGAAATCATAAGGTTTCTGTATCCAAAGTAATTGGTTGGGCAACGCATTGTTATAGGCAGTCTTTTTGTCTCCTGGAGCTTTAGGAAAGGCTAGCCCATTGCGGAAGATGCTTAATGCACGCATAATGAATGGGTCATCATTATTCAAATAGATAATGGCAGAACCTATACCAAGGCGATCCCCAATGATGTTGCTGATAATGGACTGTTCCAAAAGTTTATGGGAAGTTTTAATCATGAGGTTTCTGCGCTTCAGACCATGCTTGTCAGCGTACGTTGCAAACTGCTCCACAATTTTCTGCCCACGAAGATGTTTAGACAGAGGTAAAGCTTCAGAATACTTACTCAACTCTTGACGATGGTTGTCTAAATACCAAAAAGCAAATTGGCTAATGGTGCCAGACATATAGACCTCTTTGTAGTAAGAAGTAAAGCCTAGCGTGTCGCGAGGAATAAAGTAGTCTGGAATTATACCACCTCCGCCATAAACACTACGACCTAAATGTGTTTTAAAGACTTCGCCAGAGGTTTTGATACTATCAGAACTGAAGTATTCTCCTGTAGCAGCTCGCTGAACTAAATCATTTTCATAGTTATCTTCATCACCAGGCTTGAAAGGCTTTTGAACACAGCGTCCAGAAGGAGTGTAATAACGGGCAACTGTAAGTCGTACCATACTTCCATCTCTGAACTCGATGGGTACCTGCACTAATCCTTTGCCAAAACTGCGACGACCAATGATGGATGCACGATCGTTATCCTGCATTGCACCAGCAAAAATCTCGCTAGCAGAAGCACTGGTTTCATCGATAAGTACAACAAGAGGCATGTTTTGATAGGCTCCCTTGCCATCGCTCTTGTATTCTTCTTTGGTGAAGTTGCGACCTTCATTATATACAATCATGCGATTCTTAGGAAGGAACTCATTAGCGACTTCAACAGCAGCCTGCAAGTATCCCCCCAGGTTCCCTCGCAAATCTATTACAAGATTATCCATCCCCTTCGGAGACAATGTTGCCATTGCACGAAGGAACTCTCCATAAGTCTTATCTCCCCATGAAGTAATGCGAACATAGCCAGTTGTAGCATCTAACATGTAACTTGCATCAATGCTTTTGACTTCTACATCACCACGGGTAATCGAGAATTTCACAAGACCTTTTGCCCCATTTCTGCGAATACCTAAGTGTACCACACTTCCTTTTTCACCTTTTAGGAGCTTCATTACCTTGTCATTATCTACGGTTTTCCCTACAAAAGGCTTACCATTAATCGTGACAATACGATCGCCAGCACGTAAACCCGCCTCTTCAGCAGGACCGCCTTCAATGATGCGCACGATTCTTACAGTATCTTCATAAATCATATATTGCACACCAATACCTGAAAAACTACCTTTCAGCTCTTGCATGGAAGCTTCTACATCCTTAGCTGAGACATAGGTAGAGTGCGGATCGAGTTCTTTCAGTATCTGTGGCACAGCTTTCTCCACCACCTCATTCATATCAACCTTATCTACGTATCTTTCATTGATAACATCAAGCAAGGTGCTAATTTTGTTTCCTGAGGTATTGATAAAACTAATTCGATTTCCAGCAAATTGAGTTGCGTAGAAATTTCCGATTAGCACACCAATGACAACAGCTATAGCAATGTAAAAGGGTAAAAGTCGAGAAGCGTAATATTTCATTTGAAAGTTATCATTCGGGACATAGCAGAGGAAAAGCTAGTCTTCTTTATTTATTCTATAATTGTAATAAGGGTGCAGTCTAAAAACAGAGATAATTTTTCCATTTCTCAGACTAGCCACAAAGCGAATCATGAACTAAAGAGAAAACTATTCCCGCAGTTAAGAGTATGGTAATTTCTTTACCCACCGCTTTGAGATG